>CAZDUE010000023.1:0-16600 GCA_964508575.1 uncultured Methanosarcinales archaeon | reverse complement strand
GATATGCACAAGCAGATCATTTTCTTTAGAATATTCTCCGATCCATTTTAGTTTTTCTTTAGTTACTGTATAGACAGCATGAGGTGCTATTGCTGGAGTTATTAAATCTCCAAACTTATTTAGTTCTTGAATTTTAGAAATTATTGCTTTTTCACTTGAGTCCACTAAAGGATTTGGAAACATATCAATAACTGGAACTCCAATGACTGCGCGCATTCCAATTTCAGAAGTTGTTTTTGCAATTTCTTCAGGATAAAAATACATATCATTAAAGCAGGTAGTTCCTGATTTTATCATTTCTAAACAAGCGAGTTTAGTTCCTGCTCTTATGTGCTCTGTCTTTAGTTTAGCTTCAGCAGGCCATATTTTTGTCTGAAGCCATTCCATCAATTGAAGATCGTCAGCATAACTTCTTAAAAGAGTCATTGAACTATGCGTGTGAGTATTTATCAATCCAGGGAGTATTGCTTTTTTATTAGCATTTATAGTTTCATCAGCTTCTTGCTTGTCTTTTCCCATATAAGAGATAAGATTATCTTCTATCAGAACATTTTGTTTTTTTCCATTGAGCAGTGCGTTTTTTATGAAGATGGACATAGTTTCCAGAAAAGAGCAGTACTTAATAAACTTAATTAATTCAACCTCAAAATGCCTAAAAAGACCGTTTAAAGCAATATAAAGAACATAAATAGCTTAAAATTAAGAAACTTGATGAAAAAACCAAGCTGACTAACCAATCAACTCACTCATAATCTTCTCAACATTCGCAAAGTTTTCTCGTCTTGCTCGATCTATTTGCTCTTCAGATAATCCTTCTGAACCATCTACAAGTCCATTTGCATAATTATCTACACTGCTTAGGTTTGCAATTGGAATTCCAA
Source organism: uncultured Methanosarcinales archaeon (assembly GCA_964508575.1). Taxonomy (GTDB): domain Archaea; phylum Nanobdellota; class Nanobdellia; order Woesearchaeales; family CAZDUE01; genus CAZDUE01. The sequence goes on along the minus strand of CAZDUE010000023.1, from coordinate 15,719 downwards.
GTTCATTAGCAATTGTGCATTCTGATCCAAAGGTCATTCCAACAAGATCTCCAAAGTTTTTTAGCATGTTGATTTCTGCTCTTGTCTCAAGCCGCGGTCCTCGAGTTTGGAGATATACACCTGCATCATAAACTTCTATTCCTGCTTTGCTTGCAGATTCAATCAGCTCCTTGCGTAATTTTTCAGAGATTTCAGGAGTTATATGTAAAACTCTATCATCATAAAGATTAGTGCAGCTCCATAAATCAATGTAATCACGAGGAACAACCATAGATCCAGGTCCTAATTCCAGATTTAAACTTCCTGTTGATGAGAAACTGTATATTTTAGTAACTCCTAAGTTCTTAAGAGCAAGAATGTTTGCTTTATGATTTATCTTATGGGGAGGAATGTTCTTTTTCTTGCCATGTCTCTGCAGGAAGACAACTTCTTTTTTCTTGTTAATCAATACAGAAACCCAGCCCTCTGGAGTATCTACTGACATTTCTTCAAATCCATAAAACATTTCTGATTCGTAAATCATTGAACCTGCTATTATTGCTTTCATAACCTGTAAAAATAGCCAGATAGTTAAAAAGATTGCTGTTTAAAAAAAAAAAAATTTAAAAATTCAGATCATCAATCAGATAAATATAAAAATAAACCATTGTTAATATTTTGGATGAGCGGGAAAATATACAGAACAGAAAAAAAAGACAATAAAGAAGAAAATGAAGATAAACTAGAGAAAAGAAACTTTTCAATATTTTACTGTAGTTTATTTTTTGTTTTAGGATTCTCGATAGTTTTCTCTTTATTGGGCGTTTTACTACAGACAGTTTTATCAAAAGTTGCTTATGATGTTCAGATCTGGCTTTCTAGAATTGGTGGAATCATGATTATTCTTTTTGGAATTTATCTTATCGGCCTTTTAGATCTTCCAATACTCTCGCGAGAGTACAAGTTCAAGATTGGAAATTTTAAATCAAGATATTTTACTTCGTTTTTATTCGGATCTGCTTTTGCTGTTGGCTGGACTCCTTGTGTAGGTCCGTTATTAGGTGCAATAATAGTACTAGCCGCCTCTAATCCTTCAGGAGCATTTGCTCTGATGTTATCGTATTCTCTTGGCTTAGGAATTCCTTTTTTACTAGTTGGATTATTCACAAATCAAGCTAATGCATTTATCAAGAAAAGCTCAAAAATTCTTAAGTATCTAGATTACATTTTCGGAATGATTTTAATAATTATAGGAATCCTTGTTTTTACTAACAACCTCAGCAATATTGCAAATCTCGGCTTTGTTTCTCAGATATTAATCTCGTTAAACTTAGGATCTTCTGCAACTCTTGGGAATTCATTTGCTCTTAACATTTTGATTGCTTTTTTTGCAGGACTTGCTTCTTTTTTAAGTCCATGTGTTCTTCCAATAATTCCTGGATTTTTAGCTTACTTGGCTTCAGCAGCAATAAAAGAGGATGAAGAAAAGAAGACGAAGAAAATAAAAGAGGATTAAAAAAATGAATAAAAGGATAATAATATTAGCCGCAGTATTGCTGTTAATTGTCAGTATTATTTATTTTATTGAATCAAACAAAATAGGTCGACAAGCGAATAATAATTTAATTAAGACACAAGCAAGCAATAAACTGATTGAAAAGACACAAGCAACTGAAAGCAACTTTGATTATTCAGGACCTGAACTCGTGGGAATTTCAGGATATCTTAATACAGGTAATAGAACCATCACAATAAAACAGGAGCTTGAGAAAGGAAATATTGTTCTTGTTGATTTCTGGACTTATACTTGTATTAATTGTATCAGAACTCTTCCTTATTTGAAAGATTGGGATGCTAAATACAGAGATAAAGGATTAACAATTATCGGGGTCCATACTCCTGAGTTTGATTTTGAAAAAGATTATGATAATGTGCAGGCCGCAGTAAATAAATACGAGATAAAATATGCTGTTGTTCAAGACAATGATTATGAGACTTGGCAGGCATTTAGAAACAGTTATTGGCCCAGAAAATACATAATAGATATTGATGGAAAGATAGTTTACGATCATATTGGTGAGGGCGGATATTCTGATACTGAAAAGAAGATTCAAGAGTTGCTTGAGAAGAACGGGATGATAATAAATGAAAATATTTCAGATGAAAAAACAGCACAAAGATATCAGTTAACTCCTGAACTTTATCTTGGATATGGATTTGCACTTCCGAGAAATCAAGATATTGGAAATACTGAAGGTTTACAACCAGAAAAAACAATCGAATATGAAATGGCTAAGAATCTTGTAAGAAATGTGATCTATCTTAAAGGAAAATGGAAAAGCAATAATGACTATGTTGAATCAAAACAAGCAAATGCAACATTAATACTTAATTACACTGCAAGCTCTGTTAACATTGTTGCTGATAACCTAAAGTCTGATCCGATAATTGTTGAAGTTTTTATTGATGATAAATATCTTACTGAAGAAATCGCAGGAGATGACCTCAAGTTTGATGGAGATAAAAGTTTTGTAAGAATAAACGAGCCGCGGCTTTACAATATTGTCAAAGGAGAGTATGGAAGTCATAAATTAACTTTAGTTGTAAGTGAAGAATTTGGTTTAAATGCTTTTACTTTCGGCTAGATTCTTTTCAAAGCTTCGTCAATTGGTTCTGTAAAATATCTTCCTTGTTTTTTTGGATTTTCAATTATTTGGAAATTATCAGAGCAAAAAACACCTAAAGAAGTTACAAGTCCTTTGTGCTTTTTGCATTTTTTTCTTAATAAAGTCAGGGCAAATTTATCATTATCAATAGCCACAACTTCATGCCCTTGTTTAAGAAGTTCTAAAGTAAGATTTCCAGTTCCTGCTCCTGTATCTAAAATTTTATGACATTCTTGTAACTCTTGAACATGAAGCTCTATTGTTCTTTCATATCTGTCTGAATTGTTATGGATTAAATCATAATATCTTAATGTTTCTGTCCATGTATTGGCCATGACTGTAGCAACATCCGCCAATATTTAAACCTGATTAATTTCTTAACAAGAGTAAATCCTGATAATATAGAAAAAGTTTTCAGGCAAAGATTCACATATAATCGCTTTCTTCTACTTGAAAATCTTCCAAGAGATGACATTCTTGGGTTGATGCTTCTTTATTTAAGAGCTTCAAGCCCTGTGCTACTAAAGTAGTCAATTAACCTACACATTGAATAATCAAGTCTGAAAAAAGAAACATTTTTATAGTAGTAATTATACTGTTTATACATGATTGAAGTGAAAGGTAAAATAAGAAAATGGGGAAATTCATACGGGATAATCATACCCATAAAAGCTGTTGAAGAATTAGGAGTGAAAGAAGGTGAGCAGCTTACAGCCATGATACATAGTGAAAAAGCAAATGTGCTCCGAGAAACTTTTGGGAAATTGAAAATGAAGTCAGATACTGATAAGATGATGAGAGAAATAGATAAAGAACTGGATATTGAGTTTTAAAATGTACATCTTAGATACTTGCGCAATAATTGAAATCATTCAAGGTAATGAAAAATTTGAGAAATATTTTGAAAGTTCATTTATTGTAAATGATTTTATAATCACTGAATTAGCTTACTATCTTATCAGGACTGCAGGTTTTGATGTTGCAAATTATTTTGTTTCTAAATATTCTTTATTTAGTAAACCAGTAGATAATAATATCATACTTGAAGCAATGAAATTAAGATATAAATACAAAAAAAGAAAACTTTCCATGGTTGACTGCATCTCTTATATTATGGCTAAAAAGCTTAATATGAAATTGCTTACAAAGGACTCACAAATGAAAGATTTTAAGCATGTTGAATTTGTGAACTGAGTATCAAGCTATTTACTCTTTATAACTCCTATTCTATTACAATAACCATAGATTGGACATTGACTGCATCTTGGAGTTATTGGCTTGCAAATGTTTTGTCCTAGTGCTACTAGAAGCGAATTTATTTTTTTCCAATATTTTTTTGGAAGTTTATCACGAAGTGCAAATTCAGTCTGCATGGGATTTTTAGTTTTAACATACCCCAATCTGTTCATTATTCTGTGAACATGAGTATCTACACAAATCGCGTGCTTATTGAACGAAACAGATACGACCAAATTTGCAGTCTTTCTTCCAACTCCTGGAAGTTTTATCAGTTCTTCAACTCTTGAAGGAATTTTTCTATTAAATTCGTTATTCAAAACTCCTGGCAGTTCTTTCAGATGCTTTGCTTTTGTTTTGTAAAACCCCACAGGATATATCAATCTTTCAAGTTTTGAGAGTTTTATCTTTTCAAGATCGTTGATGTTTTTTACATGTTCGAATAATCTCCTGGCAGCAGACCCTGTTGTTTTATCATTAGTTCTTGCAGAAAGTATTGTGGTTATTAAAACTTTAAAAGGATCGCGAGTTTGCATCTGCATTAACTCAGCAACTGGAGTGTCCCATTTTGGAGCTTCTCTTGAGAGAATTTTGTAGATTTTATCGATTTGTACTGTTTTCATTTTTTACTTGTTTCATTGTTTACATCATATGAGACAGCTATGCCTCAGTTTCTGATTTTACTAAAATGTGCGAAGCTTACTTTTCTTACCATTTTATCACCTTTCAAAAAAATTATGAAACTCCTTAAATTTCAATTCCAAGCCAAGCTCTCAATCCTATTCCTACAAGGAATGAGATGAACGCAACTCCTAAGCTTATTAGTGCCATTTCCATGAATCTTTTTATGAATGAATCCTTCTGCGTTATTGATGCAAAAAACGTAAATGTTGCTATTATCAAAAGTGCAATTGTCATGGTTATTGCAAGATCTATTTTGTAATCTGAAAATATGAAGAATGAAGATACAAGCAATAACACCGTAAATATGTATGCGATTCCCGTGTATATTGCAGCCGTCAATGCTTTAGGATCTCCTTCAGCTTTTTTTGATAAATACTGAGATGCAGCCATTGACATTGCTGCTGCAATTCCAGTTATCAATCCTGCTAATCCTACAACTGCTGTATTTTGAAGAGCAAAACTCAATCCTGCGAGAGCTCCTGTCAACTCCACTAGCGCGTCATTAAGTCCAAGAACTATTGACCCTATATACTCGAGTTTTTGATCCTTGAGCATTCCTGCAAGCTTATCTTCGTGGTTTATTTCTTCATCCAATATTCTTTTTGCTTCAGGAATTTTTTTTATTATTTTCTCATAATTCTCCTGCGCTTTTTTCTCTCCTTGTTCCATCAGTCTTGCAGTGAATAATATTCCAAATACATTAGAAAAAAACTTGTATTGCGCAATTTTAAAAGCATCTGGCTTGACCTCTTGTTTCGTATATTTTTTCCAGAAATCATAATGAGCTTTCTCTTCTTGAGCAAGTTTTTCAAGAATTTTTTTATTTTGCATACTTTGCTTTTTTGCAAGATGATTATAAATCACAAATTCAGTTATTTCGTTCTTCTGAAATTCAAGGAAAAGATTTTTTGTTTCAGAGTCAATTTTTCTTATTTTTTCAGGCATAAATTTATTTATTCGTCAATAATTTAAATAGCTTTGGTTAAGGATGGTGAAGTAAACTCGAAAATCAAACACTCTTATTCAACAGCTCCATTCTCTTTAATCTTCATATCCTCATATGGAGCGATTGATTTCCTGTACATTTCTAGCTTACAGCATTCTAAAGCTCCGATAACTCCATTAAACTGCTTGTAATTGCTTGGCTTTGTTCCAAGAATTAATTTTGTAAAAATATAGTTCAGATTTCCCTCAACATTGTCTTTGTCTTTCTCTAACTCTTGAACTAACAGCTTTATTGCTTTGTCAAAATCTTTTCTTTTCTCTTGCTTAATGTATGGCATGGTATCACCCTTTGAATAAAAAATAAGAGGATTATTTAATTTTTTGGGAGCCACGGACGGAATTTTCCGCATTCTTTTGGTTTGAGACTTTGTTTCACTTCATTTCCCACTGCCCCTGGACATTCACGGACGCAGAATATATAAACTAATCCTGACACTAAACTATTGCGAATTCTTTTACTGGTCAAGCCTACGCAAAACAGCTAAATTATGGTTTTCGTCAATAAGTCAAAAACCAATTATGCAGTTTCGCTTAACAAGCCATCCTTAGATTAAAAGTTTCCTAAAACGAGAAACTTAGAGGTGAAATAATGAATGAGAATAATATGTTGAAAAAAGATCATAAATTAAGATTAAAAATCTTCGATTTGTTAGTTCAAATGAAGAATGATAATCTTGGAAAAACGTACATTATCAAAAAACTTAACGCTGACTTCTTCATAAATGAGGGCACATTATATCAATGGTATTCAGGAAAATTACCCTATGGGAGAAAAGGAAAAATAGTGGTAAATCCAGAGTTATTTTATGTTTTAGGTGCTTTACTTGGAGATGGATGCCTTTATAATTGGCGAATAACAAGCTATTACACAATACTTATTGGAGATGAAAGATTTACATCAAAATATGCGTGTATGATTTCACAATGCACAAATAATAACGCTAAAGCGTACATTGATAGAAGCAAGAATGTCTGGTTTGTTAGATGCAATAACTTCGAGTTATATCAGCTATTCAAAAAAGTTCGAGAAGATATTGAATATTTAAGAATAATAATGAGCAACAATAAGAAGTTTGCTTTAGCATTTATGGAAGGATTCTTCGATGCTGAAGGGTGTGTCAAAATAATAAAAGAAGAAGTTAGAATAACTCCAAAGATTTGCTTGGATGTGACGAATACAGATAAGAGATATCTAGAGATCATCAAAGATATTCTATGGTCACAACTCAAAATTGAGGCAAGGTATTCTATTCAAAAACCATATTTGGGTGCTGATGGATTTCAAAGAAAAATTGCTTACCATCTTAGAATTTACAAAAAAGAATATATTAGAAAATTTCTTGAAAATATTACAACTACAAAACTAAAAAAAGAGAAAATAAAATATGTTGAAAATTGGCTGAATAATGGAAAGTAGCTATTTTTTTATAGCTTTCTGATAGTTTAATTCAACTTGCTTCCAATTTATAATATTCCAAAAAGCTTCTACATATTCATTTTTTCGGTTCTGTCTGAGGAGATAAAAAGCATGTTCCCACACATCTAATCCTAGAACTGGAGTTTTTCCCTCTGAAATTGGATTGTCTTGATTTGCTGTGCTTACTACTTCTAGTTTTCCTTTATTTACAACAAGCCATGCCCAGCCAGATCCAAATCTTGTCATTGCAGCTTTTGAGAATTCTTCTTTGAATTTATCAAAGCTTCCAAATTGTTTTTCTATCTCTTTGAGAACATCTCCTTTTGGCTGAATTCCTTTTTTCATTATCTGCCAAAAGAAGGTGTGATTCAAATGTCCTCCTCCGTTGTTTCTGACTGCATTTCGAATGTCTTCTGGAATTTTGTTAAGATCTTTTATTAATTCCTCAATTTTCTTGTCCTGAAGCTTTGGATATTTTGCTAAAGCCACGTTTAAGTTATTCACATAAGCTTGATGATGCTTCAAGTAGTGTATCTCCATTGTTTTCGCATCAATAAATGGCTCGAGTGAGTCATAAGAATATCCTAGTTCTGGCAGTTTGTGTTCTGGCATGTTATCACCTTGTATTTTTATTATTTGATTTTTTCTTAAGCCCATTTCTTAATTCTATACATTTAACTATTGTGAATCAAACCATGTTTAATAGTTTTGTGTTTCACTTTTTTCATACAGCCAAATAAATTAGGCAAATCATCTTGGACAGCATATTGCTTGCGCAGTTACCCATTCACCTGATGAAGTTCCAGTTAGTATGCATTCATAATAATCTGGCTCGCCTGCGCTGTTTGTATGAATGGATGATGCAGTTCCTGCAGTTGCAGAGTTTGATATTTTACATGCCCCTCCCATTAAAATCTCTTTAGTTGAGTCACAACTTGCTTTTGAACCAGCATCGTATGCTCTTGATTGCACTGCTGATGCGCTAACTAATCTGCATCCTTTATTAGTTCCAGATGCAGTTCCAGTAACTTTAAGATTTTGCACATTTGTATTTGCAGCAACAATATCTAGATTTCCAGAATCTGCTTTGATTGCCTCGCCAGATGACCATTTAATCGGAGCTCCAGATCCTAGTTTAATGGGTGAATCTTTAAACGTGGTTTTTGATAAATCAATCCCTATGTCTCCATTGAAACTTTCAAATACTATGCCTCTTCGAAATCCACCATCTCCTGGTTTTGCCCAAGATCCTGTAATTCTTATTGCTTTATCCATTTTTTCTGGACCAAAATTAACAAGACGGATTCCATCGCTATGAGCAGTCATGCTTCCTGTTTTGTATTTTTTTCTAAAAATCATATTAATTCCATTAAAATTCATTATATGGTTTGGTGGACTGTATATATGATCTCCTACACTCCAAGAATTGGGCTTATCTAGCTCAATTGTTTTTGCTGTTGTATCAAATTTTTTTATAACAGCTCCTTGAGCTAATAAATAATCTCCTGATGTTTTCAAATTCTCTGTATCGTATGTTTGATCTAAAACAAGCGCATTTTTTGAAGAAGTTGATGAAGGGTTTGAGGATATTCCTACAACACGATACCAGTGTCCTACATATCCTCCATCCATAATTACATCATCTCCTCGTTTCTCAGGATTGTTGCTATTCCATGTTCCATCATAAAGATCATTTGTTGATCCGATTTTAAGATATTGACCTATAGGACTTGGAGAGACAGTTGACCAATCAATTCCACTGAAAGTTACCATTGTTCCTCCTACCGCAACTACTTGTCCTTGTGACATTTTTTTATTGAGATTTAATAAAAATCTTGATCCCAGTGCATCTTCATTTGTGACAGGTTCATATTTATAGATGGTATCTGATATTTTTTGGTTTATATTTGCTCTGAAAATATTTTTACCATCTTGTGAAGCTCCTTGAACTATCTCATATTCACCTACAGCTATTTCTGGAACTGAAGCGACACTCCAATAAGCTCCTGATCCTCCCCATGATTCAAGAACTGAATCTTCATGAAGAGCGTTTCCAATCCCAAGACTTTTGATATAACTATGATATCCAATTGCTTGACCTTGAGTTTTCATGACTACTTCTCCATTAAATGCAGGGTATGCAGCTTGTGCTGCGCCTTCATATTGTCCTCCAGAGTCTGCAATTAATTCTGATTTAACTCCTGAAACAAATTCAAATCCTAGAGATTTATTAACAATGCTTTTTTGAATGAACGATCCTGATTCTTTAAGACCTAAATAATTAGATGTTGATGGAATATTAGGATTTGCTTGACAGTTATTTCCAACACACAACCCTTTTGTTTTTATATTATCATTAACTGCAAGCCATCCTCTTATCGTACCATTAGTGATATTATCAGCAGAATGCCCATATTTTGGTTTTGCTAAAGCCGGAGTGCTTAATAAAATCAAGCAGATAATTATTATCTCGATCATTATTATTTTTTTCATTTTTTCACTCTCCTTTTTAATTTAGTTTGTATATTTGCATAATATTAATGTATCATAAGCATTCTGATCACTGCAATCACCGATGTGGCCATTTTGATTCGGATATATTGATGCAAGGCAAGCATCATAGTTTGAGTCGATCATTGTTTGGCTTACTGTTCTGTCATTTCTGGATATGTAATCACAAGATATGACTCCTGTTGTTGGTTCAAGATAGATTGCTTTAGTGAATATTTCATCTGATTCTTTTGAAGCGTGCGAATCAGTTGATGCAGAAAGGTAGATTACAGAATTTTGCCCAGAATCGGATCTTAAATGATTTGCAGCATCAATGCCGCAGCATAGTTTATTTTCATAATTATTCTCCGTGCATAGTTCTGCATGAGCATCTTCAAGACCGTTAGTTTTTAAGACGCAGATATCATCAGGCAGGCAAGTATTATCAAAGTAGCAATGTAATTTTTTGTTTTGAATTTTTAACATGCATCCTTGAGCATTACCCTTTTTGTTATTAATCCAATATCCTTTTCCAGGAATTAAGGATAAATCTTGAGAATAAGCATATTGTCCTTTCAGGATATTTCCCTCATCATCTATTGCAAAACTTCCATCAGGATTTAAAATTATCTTATTGGGATCATACCACATTAGCGAGTTTTGGTCAAGAACACAATCTCCTTTGTAATCAGAAAGTTTTATGCTTTCTCCTGTTGCTCCAATCATATTAGCTCCAGGGCTTAAAGCACCATCACTATTATCTCCCAGATTATTGAACATAACATGATTATTATTTTCAAGAGGATTAGAACTTCCTGAAAGACTCAATGTGCAGCCATTAGAAGAATCAGATTCATAATATATCCAATACCCTTTTCCAGGAATCAAACTATCTGTAAATTCTTCTCTCGCGATCCAACGGTCATAATTTTTCTTAATCGAGTCATAATGTATTGCCCAGACTGAATCTTCATCAGAATCACAGCCAGTAATGACTGTAGTTTTATAAGGTACAGAAACAAGATTCCAACCAAGGATTAAGAAAACGTTTAAACTCTCTGTACTTGGCTGATTTCCAGAAACAGTCGAGCCAACAGTAGAAGAACCTGAATTCACTGTATTCCCAGTCAAATCTCCATTAAAATTACTTAGCAAAATAGGAGCAGCTCCACTCCAGCCGAAGACTATTATGGAAACTACAAAGAACAAACCAAACAACTTCCAGCCATCTTTACAAAACATAAACACTCCCTTTTATAATTTAAAATAAAAATCTAAACCTCATCCAATAGTTAATTAATGAGTTAGGTTAATTGATAGTTAATTAATAGTTAATTAAACAATACTACTTTTAATAATATTACTTTTTAATAATACTACTTTTTGAATGTTTCTTTAAAAGCTTTTCTTGAACTACCTCCACAAGTTTAATAAAACATGCCAAATTCTTTGATAATTGAAGAATATGATTACCAACTTGCGAGATTATCAAAAGCCAGAAATCATCATTAGAAAAGAATCTGAAACTAATCCTGATTTTGGAAGTATTCCTGAGAATAGATCTACTGATGACATGATTAATTATGGCATTGTAAATATTGACAAGCCTTCTGGTCCTACAAGCCATCAAGTTTCTGGATATGTTAAGGACATTTTGAGTTTAAAGAAGTGCGGTCATTCTGGCAGTCTAGATCCGAAAGTTACTGGAGTTCTTCCAGTCGGATTAGGAGATGGAACAAAGATTGTTCAGCCATTATTGACTGCAGGAAAAGAATACATTTGTGTAATGCACATCCATAAAGATAATGATGAAAAAAAAATAAGGGAGTCAATCAATAAATATATTGGCAAAATAACCCAATTACCTCCTGTCAGAAGTGCTGTTAAGCGCCAGTACAGAGAACGATCAATTTATTATTTGGAAATTCTTGAAATCTCTGAAAAAGATGTCCTTTTTAGGGTTGGCTGTCAAGCAGGTACTTACATCAGAAAGTTATGCCATGATATTGGCAGGGATTTAGGAGGAGCACATATGTCTGAGTTAAGAAGAACTCGAGTTGCTGGCTTTACAGAAGATTCTTGCTGTACTATGCAGGATTTACAGGATGCTTATTGCTTCTATAAAGAAGGTAATGATAAATTTTTAAGAAAATGCATCCAGCCAGTTGAATCAGGAGTTAAACATCTTCCTAAAATTTGGGTTAATGACTCAAGTATTAACTCACTGTGCAACGGAGCTAACTTGAATATTCCTGGAATTTCAAAATTCGAGAGTAGTTTAGATAATGGAAAACTCGCAGCAGTAATGAGCTTAAAAGAAGAGTTAATCTGCTTTGGAAATGTTGTCATTGATCCTGCTAATATAACGAAGAAAGATGCTGGAATTGTTCTAAAGACTGACAGAGTTTTCATGAAGCCAGGAGTTTATGGGAAGTCAAGGTGAGCAGTTAATGGCAAGTGAATTAATTAAAGAGTTGACTAAAAAATCGCGTGTCCTAATATTCGGAACTTTTGATATTCTCCACCCGGGACATTTGCACATCCTTAATAATGCTGCAATGCTTGGTGATCTTTATATTGTTGTTGCTCTTGATGAGACAGTGAAAGAGATCAAAGGAAGATCGCCTGTTAATTCTGAATTGCAGAGAAAAAAGAATTTAGAAAAACTTAATATCGCAAAGCAAGTTGCTCTTGGCTATAAAAAAGACAAGTTCAAGATAATTGAGGAGATAAATCCTGAAATCATCTGTCTTGGCTATGATCAGAGAAGTTTTGTTGACGCTCTCCCTGAAGAATTAAAGAAGAGAAATCTAAATTGCAGAATAATCAAAGTGGATTCTTTTCATCCTGAAAAGTATAAAAGTTCTAAGATGAAAGAAAATCAAGAAAAGGTAAGCTGAAATTTTAAAAATAAATTCAAATCTTAGAATCAGGCAAGATAATCTGACTTGCATAATTCTCTTACAATAGTGTAATCTGACCTATTGTTATGTACAATAATCTCGCTTCTTGGTATTCATGGCGAGGCAATTCTCTATCAATCTCTTCGGTTAATGTACCAATTTCAAGTCCAAAGTATTCTGGATGTTCTTCATCTGATAAATGGAATTCTAATCCTCTCATTCCGGCTTCTTCTCTTAACCCCTGAAGAGTTCTGATGCTTACAGAATTAACTCCATAATTGCCTAAAAATCGATCTACATAGCGATTATAAACAGGTTCAATCTCCTCTGAAGTTTTGAATACCATTGCACGTGCCCATTGTTTGATTATTGTTTAATTATCATTTTATTATTTAAGTATTATTCAATAATAGTTTGGGATAATAGTTACGCATGATTAAATTCCCAAACCATAATTGAATACTTCTATTTTGAATACTTCTATTAATATTTTTCGGAACTTTGTATGCGCATAGCATCTTCAAAATTCCAGACGAGCCCTCTTGAAGGAGCTACTTCCCCGTAAGGGACTTCCCCCAGTAACGCTCGTCGATGATTTTTCATTATTGAATTTTGACCTTAGGATGCTATGCACATTCGGAACTTCCCATCAAAAAAAAATCTCGAAAATTAAAATTCATCATCTTTTGATAGAAACAAATCAAAATTAACACCACCGCAAAGTTTATATATTTCTTATATATTATAGAATAACAACATAGAGCTTCGCGTGGATTATTGGCATTATTCGCAGGAGACAATAGAAAATAATTGTTTAAACTTAAACCATAACGTGTAGGGGTGAATTAAATGAGGTATCTACAGTACATAGCAGTTTTGATATTAGCAGCATTAGTTCTTAGTTCTTGTGAGGGTGGAGTTATCCAGAATAACATCGAGAAAAACACCACTAATCCTGAAAACGGGAATAACGCAGTAGTTGATATTGTTAATAAAACTGAACTATCAGAAGAAGTTAAATTAAATGATTCTGAAACAAAGAAAGAATTCAAAGAAGTTGTTGAAATTGAACCTACTAATGAAGTTGTTGTTAAAGAAGAAAATTCAATCACAACAGTTAATGCTGTGGAAGCTCAAACAATAAAATTATCACCTCAGGCAGTTGATCCTGACGGAAAAAAAATTTCTTTTACCTATTCCAGCCCGTTTAATTCAAACGGAGAATGGAAGACCAAAGTCGGTGATGCTGGCGAGTACTTGATTGAGGTCATAGCAAGTGACGGAAATTCAGAATCAACTTATAAGATAAAAGTCCTTGTTGAGAACTTAAATAGAGCTCCTGTTCTTGGAAAAGTTAATGATGTCCAAGTTAATGAAGGAGAAACAATTGTTGTTAAACCTTTGGCTGTTGATCCAGATGGAAATGAGTTAACGTACACTTACTCTGGATACTTATCAGGCCCCGTTAAGCAGACCGGCTTTGAGGATTCTGGAGAGTATAAAGCAACTGTTTCAGTCAGCGATGGAAAACTAAGTGATTCCCAAACATTTAAGATATTCGTAACCAATGTTAATAGAGCTCCAGTAATTGAAGATCCAGGAAATGTGATTGCTGTTGAAGGAGATCCAATACGTCCTGAAATAAAAGCAACTGACGCAGATGGCGATAAATTAACTTGGACTTTCACAGGTGGAAATTTTGATAAAAATGGATTATGGCAGACCAAAATAGGGGATGAAGGAGTTTATGATATTGTAGTTTCTGTAACTGATGGCAGTGAAACAACAAAGCAAGCTTTCACAGTGCTGCTTCAGCCGAAAAACAAGGCTCCTGAGTTTGTCTTAGTTGGAGGAAAAAGCCCTGATTCAAACCTTGAATTTTCAGTTCAAGAAAACTCAACTTTAGAATTAAACATTCAAGCCAAAGATGCTGATGGTGATCAAATAACTTATGGAATCTCAGGAACACTTCCTGAGGGCTCAAGCTTTGACTCATCAAGCAACACTTTAACATGGACTCCGGGATTCAACACAGTGAACAGTGATCAGGGAAATAAAAAATTCGAGGTCACTTTCAAGATAAGCGATGGATTTATCGAGAAAACTCTTCCAGCAACCATCACTGTGGAAAATTATAACAGACCTCCTAAGTTTATAGGCGTGGATGCTAATGTTGAGTGATTTTTAATTTAATTTATTTTTTATAATTTTTTTATCAACTAATTAATAACTTAGGACTAATCAAGGGGTTGAAAATAAATGCGCACTTTAAGAGATTTCCAGTTTCATTTTGTTGGAGGATATACTTTTGTTCCAATTGAAGGTATTTCTAGGCGCTAAATATTTGAAGGTATTGATTTGGATCTTGGGTTTCATAACAGAGAAGCGTCCATTAGATCTGCCCAAAAAACACTAATGGACAGATTAAAAGATATTATCCCTGAATTATTAGATGAAACTTGTGTTCCTGCTGAGTTCCAAACGCCTAATGTGTTCATGGAATTAAATTACAATGCAATTCTTCCAAATGGAAAAGCAGACATCGAATTGATAATAACTGATAACCTCGCGTCACATTTTAAAGATTCAAGGTTTGAACTTTCAGAAGATAGAATTTCCGAAATCACATCAACAATGGCTTGTGCTGAAGGAGTTATTATGAGAGCAAGATATGATTGGAATGGCAATGACGGCAAAGGTCTTCGTCTTGGAAGATTCAGCAATGATATTGGTTTTAGCTGCAATGAACATACTCAGGCATTTGAAAGTGCTTTGAACTGCTTGTGTCAAAATTACCTCTGACAGAAGAGTTAGCAAGAGGCGACTTAAAATTATCAAATCCCTTGTGGTACAAAGATTTTGCTAAATATGTCAGTGTTTATTTAAGAATAACAGATCTTGCAAGATTAAGAGAAGCTGATGCTCCTGTTTCTGAATTCATATCATGGATGCACGAAAATAGAACTCATGTAAACACCATCGGAGAGCTTGTAAGATTATCTTTTTTCCAGTATCATACTGCCAAAGCACATGAAAAAAGAAATGTTTTGCCCATAATTATTGAGGATGCAAAAAAAAACAGGCAGGCAATCTCTTGAAAGAGCACAAGAATTACTTTTATTAAAAACACCTCCTAAAAATAACAGGATGGAATATCTTGTACAATAACTCAAAATAGTATGTGCATAGCATCTTCAAAATTCCAGATGATTCTCTTGAAAGAGCTATCTTCCCGTAAGGAACATCCCCTGATAACGCTCGTTGATAATAGTTAATTATTGAATTTTGACCTTAGGATGCTATGCATCCATGAGAATTCTTTAGGTTGAACAAGAAGAT
>CAZDUE010000022.1:0-16614 GCA_964508575.1 uncultured Methanosarcinales archaeon | reverse complement strand
TGCTATCCAGAGCTCCAACTTCATTTCTTACTTCATCGCTTATCTGATGTAACATATCATTTGCTTGAATGACGAACTTAGCTTCTAAAACTTCAGGATTTCCTGCTTTGTCTGAAATATCAGCTATTGCTTTCTTCATATCAGCTCTAAGAAGAATATTTTCCCATACAGCATCCCAGTTTCCAGACCATTCCTTTACTTTGCTCGCGATTGATTTAAGAATGTCTGATTCTCCGTTCAGTAAATCTTTGCTTGGAACTAGTTCATCTTTTATAGGATCATATTTCATAAGGTCAACAAAACCACCTTCTTGCATAGGGTCTTGCTCCCAGTGCTTTCGCACTTCAGTAATTTGTGTAACTCTTCGCCATTTATGGATTCCATCAGCACTCTTGATGGGGTTTGCAATTATCACAGCATCAGTTGCTTTAAACGAAGTTCTAGGAACTCCTAAATCATTTACAACTCTATCAAATACGCCATAAGCTGAATCACCGTGAATTGTTCCTGCAACTACATTCGCGAGCGCACCGACACGCATTGCTTCATAAAGTGCGAGAGCCTCTGTGTTATGCAATAAAATTCCTCCAAAGCCGCCAATAAATCGCTCTGTTGATTTAACACTTAAGTCATAAACATATTCAGGATCTTTTAGATTGATAATCTCAAGTGATTTTATTTTATCAATAAAAAAATCTCCATGAGCAAAATCATAAAGTTCATCACTATTTTTTATTTCTTCTGTAATTTTTTTAAGATAATCCTTAGAACAGCATTTTGTTCTCCTCAAATGCCTATACTTTCTCGGAAGAAGAAGGTGTTTTTCTAGTTCTTGAATCTCAAAAATTACAGAATCATCCTTGCTGTGAGCAAAGCTTTTGTTTTTAATAATTGGATTTTTATGAGTAAATCCAACTTTGTCTAAAAACTTTTCTACGTAGTTAAGCTTTTTTATTTCAGCAATATGCATTGTTCTTTTTCCTAATTTAGAAGGAGACTTTTGCTGTAATCTACAGACAATACCTAAGGAAAGTAAACAATATGAAACATCATTAATGAGATCTTTTGAGGTTGAAAAATATCTCACTGTATTGCCTGATGATTCTGATGAAGAAAATGATCCATCTCCACTATACATTCCTCTGAGAAGATTGCATATTTTTTTCTCACTCAATCCATAAGTAAAAGCAGGAATTCTCTTAAATGCAGAAGTTTTTCCACATTCTAGATGCATAAACAGATCAGATAAAGGCTTGCTTGTTATATAAATTTGTACAGAATTTCCAAGACCTTTAATTTC
This sequence comes from uncultured Methanosarcinales archaeon, assembly GCA_964508575.1. Classification (GTDB taxonomy): domain Archaea; phylum Nanobdellota; class Nanobdellia; order Woesearchaeales; family CAZDUE01; genus CAZDUE01. Next base: position 15,314 of record CAZDUE010000022.1, on the reverse strand, counting down.
TCGAGTTTTTATATTTAAACCAAGTTCATTCTTACATATTTGCGCTATATCTTCTATTATTTTGGGCTTTGAGTTTGTAATCTGAATTTTATTAACATCGCAATTTCCCTCAGCTAAGTAGTACCCTATAAGGCGCATAGTCTTCTCGTTTATTGGAAATTTTGCTGGAATGCTGTTAGAAGTGCCTTTTTTAATTCTTAAATCCTCTAAATTATATTCTACATCTGAATGCTTAATAAGATTCAGAAAAGAACTTATTGGGATTCTTGTTTTTTGTGTGGACAATAAGTAACGATAAATATCTTTAACTTTGCATATTTCACTTGCTTTTTTCCAGCCAATTTTTTTAATCGCTTTTCTAATATAACTTTCAGCATTTTCTAGTCTGTACTCTTTTTGTTCTTTTTCTGATTTTTCTTTTTCTTGATATTTGTCCTTGAATAATTCAAGAATATTAAGATAATCTATATCATTATATCCTGATGGCAGATTAGAAGGAATTATAATTGGATCTCCTGGCTTTAACTTGTCTGTATTTATTGCAGCTACCTTAAAATTTACATGAGTAAAAACACTATGATCAGGAGTGACAGTTATTTCTCTGCCTGTTTTTGTTAAAATCTTAATCAGCTTATTTCTCTTTGGATGCTTAACAAATCCAGTTAACTTCTTCAAGTTCATCTTATTTTCTTTATCTAAAGTAGGAACTAAAATTGAATCCAATTTTTTTTCAACAAGCCTTTCAAGCTCTTTTATAGGAATTCTTTTTAAAATTCCACTATCAACTATTACAACTTCTTGATCCCCTCTTAAAGAACTTCTGACTTCTCCAACGATCAAACTGCTATCTCCTAATCTTAATGTTGTTCTTATTCCTTCATCTGCTGGAACTTCATTAGTCCCTTTAGTCAGAGCAGAAGCAACTTTTAATTGCTGGATATTATAACCTAATTTGCAAAGCTCATGAGATGGACGTTCGATGGTATTGTGCGCAATTATGTTCCCACAGACAAAACTCTCGCAATCAGGAACTGAAAAATCATAAACAAAATCATTGAAATCTTCTATTGTTCTTATCTCTTTGATTGAATCCCAATAAATATCTGAATTGAGTAATGTTCTGATGTTTTCAGTTAAAGGAGATTTGATCAAGGTATGACTAATTTGAGAACCTGGCTGAGTACTTATGATACTATCCATCAATCTCTGCATTTTTGTCATTCCTATGTTATTGTCTCGTGTTATGTAATCATTGAAATTAAATCCCTCAGTTTGAGAAAGTTTTAATTTATCTTCTTTAATCAGAGGAATACAGTCAGTAGTATCATGAGTTGAGATTTTACTGCATAATTTGGAAAGATTTGAATTTTTAGATTCTACAAAAGTCTTTATTTTATCATCAAAACTCTTTATGAACTTTAATGCAGAAATAGACGAGCTGTAAGTCTTGTCTTTTTTCATATTTCTATTAACTCTTAAGATTATTCCAAATCTTAAAAGCAATGACTGAACATCGTCAAGCATTTTTTCAGAACATGATGAAAGCAACACTTCACTTTCAGAGACACAGTTGTCACCGCTGAAAATACCTCTCAAGAAAAAGCTTATTTGATTATTTGAAAGATTAAGAACCCATCCAGGAACTCTTTTAGTGTAAGAATTCCCATTTAACATGAATACTTTCTGAAGAACGTACTTCAATGTTCCTGAGTTTATCATTAAAGAAAATTCATCAGAATGTTTCTTCACATTTAAATCTAGATCAAGAGCAACTTTTCTCAATATGTTTCTATTTTCCTCTTCAACCACACTTAAGATTACAGAGTTTTTATCGTAACAACCGTCAGCAAGCCATAATCCGCAAAATCCAAGCAGTTCTGGAGTCAATGGAATTGAAACGGGGAGTCCTTTAGAATTTTTTGATGACTTATACTTCAAACTTTTCATTTCTTCAGATGAAAATGATATTCCTAAATTTTTCAAATCATTATAAATTTCTAAATGCAGTAAACCACATCTCAGATTTCTGTTAAATGTTATTTTATTATATTTTTTAGCTCTGTAAGCATTTTTTAAGATTGCTTTATTGTTTTTTATGAAACTCTCCAATCCTTTTCCGTAAATAAATCCTCTGCCTAATTCAGAGCAAAAATCAAGAAGATTCACAGAAAGAATATTTTTGAATTGTTCAGGAAATCTTCGTGTTACTGCTATGCAGCTTCCAATTTTTAGTTCACTTACTTTTGCTTCAATTATTTCAGCATTTTCTCCAATCCTAAAGAGGGAATGGTCTCCTGTGACTTTTATCCTTCTTCCAGTTCTTGTTGTTATCTCGTATATCTTCTTATTGGTTTTATGCCTGATTAGTTTTGAAGGTCTTGCCCAAAGAATTTTTCCGTCTTTGTTCATTGACAAAATTTTAAAATTTTCATCATTTCCAAGAATTTCATGACCTGAAAAATTATACCATGAACCATACTTTTCGATCATTGAATTAATCAAATTTCCAACAGTTGTCCTCTCGATTTTATTATTTTTTTTAATGTAAATCTCAGAATCTCCTGTAACACTGTCCTCTATCGTAATTATACGGTATCTTCTCATTATCTCAACCATTATTGATCCGAGAAGACTTGTTTTTCCAGAAGATCTTGTTCCAGCGATAAGCATTGTTCTTGATCCATCAACCATGAAACTTATTATTCCTGCTCCTAAAGGACTTATATTTCTGCCTTTTATAAACAACGGAAGAGTCCACGGTTTTTCTCTGTGTCTTCGCAAAGCAAAAGCAAGACCTGAAGGGTTTAAAGGGCTTGTGACTACAGCAACTCTTGAGAAAGCTCCAGGAATTTTTAGCTCAGTATCAAGAATAGGATTTGCTTCATCTAATGGTCTTCCAGACATTAATCTGAGCTTAGTTGCCCAGGATTCTGTCTCGTCAGAAGTAGGAACAATATTTGTGTCACAGTCATCAAATTTTTGATGCGTGATAAAAACAGGAGAAATTCCTGAAGGACTGTTGATTGTTATATCCTGAATTCTTTCGTCCTGAAGAAGAACTTCAATAAGACCGAAGCCTACTGTATATCTGACAAGAACATTAGTGAGTTCAACTAATTCTTTTTCATTGAGTTTGATTCCCTTAAATGTTGCTAATTCTTCAAGAAGATCTTTCCCAATGTTAAAAAAAACTTCTCTCATCCTCTCAGGATCTACGAATTCTTGCTTCTGAGGTTTGTGTTCGGACATTATTCTTCGCGCATTATCAAGAAGCTCGTAACTCTCCTCGCTTAACTTGAATTCAGGAGGAATTATATGATAAAGATACTTGACAGAATTAGGCATCTGGAAAATTGTAACTTCTGTATCTCCGACATTATAAGAATCAAGCTCTTCAGCATTTGCAGGATATGTGGCCATGAGCTTGGTAAACATGAAATTTGGCTTTATGCTTGGACTGAACAACTTTCGATATATTGTTCGGTCTCCAATCTGAAACCCAGGAATGTCTTCTTTAGATTTTGAAACAAGCTTAGTGCCATCAAGAAGTCTTAGCAAATTCTCAAGAACTACGATGTATTTATCGTGGCAGTTAGTACAATTAGGATTTTCTTCTTTCTGCAATTTTATTTTTAAATCTCTTGAAATTCTTTTTAACTTAACATAACAGCCGATAGGGTCCTGCCTTAACAATGTGATAATCGTGTGTTGAATCTCATTGAATGTACTTGAAGGGCATCTTGAGCATTCACTAATCAAGCCATAACCCATTAAAGATTTCTGCTTTGTGACTATGCTAAATATTTTTGCAATCTCAGAAAGCATTCTTGTCTGCTCATATTCATATTCGTAATCTCTTTTTTCAGAGAAAACAATCTTAGTTACATTCCTGGCTTCAATAAGTTTGTCGCAAGTATCAGCCATGCAGGCAGGACTGTCTTCAACAGAAGGGGGAAAATTGCAGTTTGCTGAATCTATCTTTAGAATTATCTCTTCGCCCTTGCGAATTACTTCATAACTACAAGGATCAGCCATTTTTACCCCTTTTTTTATTTTTTTTAAACAAACTAGCCGTTTACACAATGTTTTTATAGGTGTAAATAACTAAAAATAACTTAATAAGGTGGCTATATAAATGTTTTTGCCTTCTTTTACAAGGAATAGCAAAACAAAAAAGGCATTAGTGACATATAAAGAATATGAAAATAAAGAATAATTATAAAAAATGATTAAACCTCTGTAAAATTATGAGCGATTTGTAAAATGGAAATTCCAAACCTAACAACACAAAACCCTGCAAAGAAAAAAGAACCTGAAAGCATACCTTTCAATCCATTAGCTGACGAGCTAAAAGACATAACCAGAAATTTGAGGATACTTGAAGAAAGACACACTAATCTTAGAAGAAAATCTCAAGTAATAGAGCAGAATATGATTGCAAACACCAAAAAACACAGCCAAAAACTAAAAGATCTTGAAAAAAATACTACAGATCTCAGAAGGTCCATAAACAAAATAGAAGAACTTCTTGCCATGATAAACAGCAATCTTGAAAATTGTGCAAAACAGCAGGATGTTCAAGTTATTGAAAAATACATAAGATTGTGGAATCCTTCAATATATGTACAAAGAGCTGAGATTCCAAAACTGGTCAATGAAACCTTGAAAAACAAATAAACCCAAATATGAATGAAATATGCATATAAATAAAATCAAATAATTAAATTGTTTCATGATGCTATCAAGTTTAAGCTAGAAAGCTTTAAATAACAAGAAGATACAAATAAATAAAATGGCGCTGTTCAAATTAGGAGGGGGAAAGGAAGCTCACGCTACTACGCAGAATCCTCCGCCTGGTGTTCCAACAGATATGGTTATACAGATGAGACGACAAGGAATTTCTAATAATCAGATAATACAAAGCTTACAAAGAATGGGCTATCGATCACACGAGATATTTGATGCAATGAATCAAGCAGACATAAAAGGAGGAGTAGAAGGAGCAATGCTAGACCAAATAGATCCAGGAATGGATGTTTCATCCCAAGCTTATCCTCAAATGCAGCAAATGCCTCAACAATCTCAGCAGTTTCAGCAGCCTCAGTTTCAGCAGCAAAAATCAGATGATCCCACTTACAAGATAGAAGAAATAGCAGAAGCAATAATTGATGAAAAATGGGAAGAAATGCTCGAAAATTTAAAGAAAATAGCAGAATGGAAAGCAGTAACTGAAACTCGGCTTTCAGCAATGGAACAAGAAATAAAAGATCTTAAAGAATCATATAAAGACTTGCATTCAGGAGTTCTAGGAAAAGTCAAAGAATATGACAAGAACATAACAGATGTTGGCACTGAAATAAAAGCAATGTCTAAAGTCTTTGAAAAAATAACTCCGGTACTCTCGCAAAACGTAAATGACCTTTCTAGAATTGCAGAAACCATGAAGAAGAGTCAGAAGTAGGTCAGAAGCATAGTATTTTCCCATTTTCGTTTTTATCATGATTGACCTCAGATGCTTGCACATATGTTTTAGTTTGGGACAATAGTTACGCATGATCAAATTCCCAAAATAAATAGTAAAAGACACCTAGTAAAAGACAACTATCATTATTCTTTATTTCTGTCTTTTACTTATTTCTCCGCAACTATTAAATAAAACATGTTAGTTTACTTTATTCATGGCTCAAGTTGATAAGGACGATGAGAAGCAGAATAGCGAATCTGAAGAACTAAACTACGAATCTCTCGGCTTCAAGTGCGGAATAGAAATACATCAACAGTTGGATACTAAAAAACTGTTCTGCAATTGTCCCAGCATCTTGAGAGATGATAATCCTCATTTTACTGTTGAAAGAAAATTGCGAGCAGTGGCAGGAGAAACAGGAGAAATAGATATTGCCGCTCGTAAGGAGAAAGAAAAAGGCAAAAAATACATTTATGAAGCTTATAATGATACAACTTGCTTGATAGAATTAGATGAAGAGCCGCCTTTATCTATAAACCAAGAAGCATTGTTTATTGCATTACAAGTTTCTAATATTCTTAAAGCAGAAATAGTTGATCAAATCCAAGTGATGAGAAAAACCGTAATTGACGGATCGAACACTTCAGGGTTCCAGAGGACTGCTTTAATCTCAAGAAATGGAATTCTTGAAACTGAAAAAGGAATAATCAAAATAGATACCATCTGTTTGGAAGAGGAATCTGCAAAGATTATAACTCAAGATAATGAAAAAACCATTTATCGGCTGGACAGATTGGGAATCCCGTTAATAGAGATAGCAACTGATGCGGTAATAAAAGATCCTGAACACTGCAAAGAAGTTGCAGAGAAGCTTGGAATGATACTAAGAAGCTGCAAAGTAAAGCGAGGATTAGGAACAATAAGACAAGATGTTAATGTTTCAATAAAAGAAGGTTCAAGAATAGAAATAAAAGGATGCCAAGATTTGCGAGCAATTCCAAAGATAGTTCAAAATGAAGTCATAAGACAGAAAAAACTTGTTCAGTTAGCAAAGGAATTGCATGATTCTAAGGCAAGCGTTTCTGAAGTTTATGAGATGACTGGAGTGCTAAAGAATAGCGCTTCTAAACTGGTAAGATCTATCCTGGATGATGAGAAAATTCATGCAGTAATACTAGGAATAAAACTTCACAATTTTGCAGGAAAATTAAAACAAGAATTAAATAAAGAGAATCGGCTTGGAAAAGAGCTTGCAGGAAGAGCTAAAATACTCGCGGGAGTAAAAGGGTTAATTCATTCAGATGAGCTTCCTAATTATGGAATAACTCAAGGTGAAGTTAACAAAATTCGAGAATTTTTAAAATGTGAAAAGAATGATGCCTTCATACTGATTTCTGAATCAAAAGAAAAAGCAGAATTTGCAATGCAAGTGGTTATTGAAAGATTAAACGAAGCATTCAAAGGAGTGCCTCAAGAAGTAAGAAAAGCAGAAGAAAAATCAGAAAGCTTCAATACTAGTTATCTCAGGCCAATGCCATCAGCTTCAAGGATGTATCCTGAAACAGATATTCCGCTTATAATTCCTGAGAAAAATGCGAAAATTCCCGAGTTGATAACAGATATTACTTCAAAATACCAGAGATTAGGAGTTTCTCAAGATACCGCGAGAGTAATATCAAAATCAAATATTCGAGAGGATTTTGAACAATTTATTGAGAGCTTTCCAAATGTGGATCCAGGATTTATTGCTGAAGTAATGACTAGCAAGAAAAAAGAATTGCATACAAGATTTGGATTAAATCCGGAAATTCTTGACAAATCAAAAATCGAAGCAATACTTGGAAATCTAAATGAGGATTACATAAGTAAAGAGGCAGTTTTTGAAATCATGATAGAACTAGCTAAAGGAAAAGATATAGGGGTCATAGATGCTTACAGAAAGATGAGCGATTCAGAAATAGAAAAAGAAATAAAAAACATCATCCTTGGATTAAAATCAAAAGATCCTAATATCTCGCAGAAAGCAGTGATGCGTCAAGTAATGTCTAAGTTTAGAGGAAAAACAGACGGAAAGAAAATATCTGAAATGCTTCAAAGGTTATTCTAGTTTTTTTTAACCAAACTATTTAATAAGTTTCAATTCCTTGCATGCATAAATGAAGACTCCGGAACTCCAGGCAAAATTCTGTTCTGATCTATAGATAATGTTATTGTAAGGTTCTCCTTTTTCATTATAAATCTCGTAAACTTGGCTGTATTCCACAATTTTTTTTGCCATTGAATTCATGAAATCAACAGCTTCTTTTTTTCTCCCTGCTTTATCAAGAGCTAAAGCTGAAATACAGCCGAGCCAGAGCCATGCAGCATGCATGTTATGATATTTTAAAAAAAAGCTTAAGCCAATGTACTCAAATTGTGCAGGGTACTCAGGATAATTTGTTTTGCATGGGACAGGGCGATAAAGATTTTTATGTGATAATAAATAGGCACATATTAATTTAGATTTTTTTTCATCAGCAATATTATAAAGAACTGCGAGCATGTTGCCATCAACACTAAAATAATCATAAATTTTATCTCCGTGAATCCAGTCCACATAATGGTCATTGAGCCAGAACATTTTGTTTATAGTTTCTCTCATTTTTATGAATCTTTCATCATAATGCTTGGCTTTTTTTGAATGATTACAGGTCCTGCACAGATAAGCAAGCTCTTTCAGAGAGTGGCAATAAAGAACATTGCTGTAAAGGGTCTTTCCGGATTTTCTTATGCTGTCTGCCCAATGAGAATATCCTTTTTCTTCTATCAAACCATCAGAAGCCATATCTTTTGAATAATACTTATTTATGGAGATCTCTAATTTTGCAAGATGCTTTTTTGCATATTCTTTGTCATTTGTCTTTCTAACGTAATTAGCAATCGCAATGATTATGCTTGGAAGAGTATCCACAACATGAGCTGAAATCTTCTCATCAACCCACCGAGGAAGCTCAACAGGACTTCGCATCCAAAAAAGGTGGCTCACAAAATACTTTAAAACAGTGTTTATTCCAGTTCTGAAAGCGATCAATCCATTTTTTCTTTGTTTTGAAATGAAAAAATCGAATCCTCTTCGCACAATTTCATAATCCTTAATCTCGACAGCTCCAAAGCTTGCAAAGCACATATCTCTCAGCCAATAATCCGAAAAATGGGTTTTTCCAGCAACAATGCCTTTGTGATTATAATTGCTCCTCAAATCAGAAATAGCAATTTCAAATGCCTTTTTAATTGTTTCATCAGACATTTTGTAACTTCCAGCGCAGGACGCTAATGTTCATTTTTTTTTAATTGATATTTCAATATCTATTACAAGAGCTATGAATTTTATTAAATATCATTTATTTTATAATTCTTTGCTTGTTCAGAATGAAAATCTTAACTCAGCTAAAAAAATAAAAAACGAGCCAGAAGGGACTTTCGCGCCAATCACATTTCAGTAATAGGCATTCGAACCCTCGGCCTCGTCCTTTCTTCCTGTTTCTTCTTGTTTCCAAAGGTAGGAGGGACGCGCTCTATCCAGGCTGAGCTACTGGCTCAATTAATTTGCTCACTCAGAAGAACTGAATCTTATTTAAATAAGTTCTTATTACTCTGAAATATGTACAAACTAAAACAAGTTCCTGAAGATTTTACTGTCCGTGAAATCAGTGATTTTCAAATTGGAAAAGCATCAGATGAAGGAGATTATCATGTATTTCTTCTAAAAAAAAGAGGAATCAGTACGCCGGATGCCTGCGATTTAATTTCTAAACTTGTGAAAAAAGGAATTAAGTACATAAGTTATGCAGGCAATAAAGATAAAGAAGCTGTAACAGAACAGTTAATCTCGATAAAATCAGATTATCCTATCCAGGAGATAAATCATGAAAAAACTCAAACAACTTTTTTAGGAAAATCAAAAATTCCAGTAAGTTTAGGAAATCTTGAAGGAAATGAGTTCGAGATTGTCATTAGAAACATTGAGGCAATGCCTCGATCAATCAGTTTGTTTCCAAACTATTTTGATGAGCAAAGATTCTCGAAGAATAATGTTCAAGTAGGGATTGCACTTTTAAAAAAAGACTTTAGATGTGCAAGCTCTTTAATTGTCAATAAGAAAGTCAAAAAATATCTTCATGAAAAGCCGAATGATTTTGTTGGTGCTTTGAAAAGATTAAGCAGAAAAGAACTGATGATCTATGTCCATTCAGTACAGTCTTTAATATTTAATGAGACAGTTTCAAGATATTTATCAAGATATTTATCAACATATTTGAAAGGATTGAAATTTTCAGAAATTGCTTACAATTCAGGTGAAGGAGAGAACTCAAGAATCATGATATTCCCTGATGATATTTCAGTCATTGATCAAGAGATTATTAACAAAGAGATTGTCATTCCTGGTTTTGGAACAATGCTTGATAAGAATGACAATATTCATAGCATAACTCTTGAGATGATGGAAGAGTTGAAATTGAATGATCGAGATTTCATAATAAGACAGCTTGAAGGGATAAGCACTGAAGGAACATTGAGGAAGATGTTTGCTGAAATTAAAGATCTTGAAATTGGAAATTTAGAAGATGATGAATTAAACAATGGAATGAAGAAAGTCATAATAAAATTTAAACTTCCTAAAGGAAGCTATGCAACTTGTGTTGTAAAGGCGATGATGTGTTGCTAAGGTGTTTTCATGCAAGGTATTACAAATAGCTCACTCAACTAAAAATCCGAAAATAATAAATAGGTATTTTGAAACAATAATAGTTATGATTTCAACTATGATCCCAAGGATGGCTAATAAGAAAGGAGAGTTGTTTCTTATTTTAGTTGTCGCTCTTTTAATTCTTATAATGATAATAATATTTGTAAAGCCTTGAGAACATTGCTTTTATTTTTTTATTGTTGTATTCTAAAATCCGTATTTTCCATTTGAAATTCAATATGCTTCAAGCTCTTCTCGTAAAATAATTTTATATTCGGAGTTATATGGTTCTCAGGATGAAAATGACCTTTATTTCCAAGATCATCAACCAGATCATGTTTTTTCATTATTTCCTGCCGTAAAGTTTCAACTGATTCTTTCAGTTTTTTTGGTCCTAAATCATAAACAAGTGTGTTGAACAAAAATTCTGCCTCTTTTTTGATAGTGGAGCTTAATTTTGCATGTTTTTTAGGATCATTAATCAAGTAGTTTAGCATCAAAATTTCTGCTTGGCAAAAAGATTCAGGATCTTCATGCATGGTTATTGGCTCCCCTGTCAAATGCTTAGTAAAAGCAGATTCATATCCGAATATGAAATTTCTGAAGCTTTCAGCTGCTCTCAAATCAATCTTCTTTAAAAGTGATTCACGAATGATTAACTCGAAAGCTTTGTTTACAGGAATTTCTTCACTGCTGAAACACTCCTGTTTTTTTTCTTTCTTCAAGGATTCATAAGATTGGCTCTCAAGATGCCTGAAATCTTCTAGAACATTAAGAATCTCCTCAGGATCATCAAGGTTATGGGGATGAATCATCAGTTCATTATAGAACTTTGAAAAGTCATGATTTAAAATATTTGATTCATGCTTTTTTAATATGCTCTTGGAACTATTTCCGCTGATTCCCTTCATCTTATTTCCTTTCAACTCTTTCAATCCTTTTAAATGCTTAAGCTGCGGCATAATCCAATATATTGTCTTTTTATTTAAAATGCTTTCGCTATGTTCGCGATTTAACTATTGTATTACATTATCCCACAGTTTTTAGTAAAGTTTTTATAGGAAACTGCAAAGATTTCTGTTATAGTGCATTATACGTATAATGTAAGTGTTAACGTATATGTATTGTACATGATATTAAATTTAAATGGGTGGTAGAATGGTCAGAATAGCAATCAATGGATTTGGAAGAATAGGACGAATGCTTTTAAGAATAGGAATTAATGACCCTGATCTTGAGTTTGTAGCCATAAATGATCTTTCTGAAAAAAGCCTTAAGGCGCACCTTTTTAAGTATGATAGTGTACATGGAAAATTTTCAGGAGAAGTAAAAATACAAGATGATTATCTAGTTGTTGATGGAAAAAAAATAAGATTAACTACTGAGAGAGATCCTGAGAAACTGCCTTGGAAAGAATTAAAAGTTGATGTCGTAGCTGAATGCACTGGATTTTTCACAAACAAGAAAGGAGCTCAAAAACATATAACTGCAGGAGCTAAAAAAGTGCTTATAAGCGCTCCAGCAAAGCTAACTGAAGATTCACCAGAGCCTGTTAAAACAATTGTTTATGGAGTTAATGACAAGACTTATGACAAGAAAAAAGATCATGTGCTGTCAAATGCTTCATGTACTACAAACTGCTTAGCCCCTCTGCTCAAAGTTCTTGATGATGCTTTCTCAGTTAAGCGAGGATTTTTCGTCACTGTGCATGCTTATACGTCAACACAATCATTAGTTGATGGAGCTAATAAAAATCTTAGAAGAGCAAGATCAGCAGCAATGAACATTGTTCCAACCTCTTCAGGAGCTGCAATAGCTACAGAAGAGGCAATCCCTGAAATAAAAGGAAAAGTAACTGGCTATGCGCTAAGAATTCCTATTCCTGATGGGTCTGTAACAGATCTTACAGTAGAGCTGGAAAAAGATGTAACTCTTGATGAGCTCAATGATGCTTTCAAAAAAGCCGCTGCGAAATCATTGAAGGGAATATTAAAATATACTGATGAGGAAATTGTATCAATAGACATAGTTGGAGATTCTCACTCTGTAATTTATGATAGTAAATTAGCTGTGGTTAATGGAAAGAAAAGCAATTTTGTAAAGATTGTCGGATGGTATGACAATGAGTACGGATTTTCCTGTAGAATGCTTGATGTGATGAAAAAAATAGGAAAATGAAAATTAACATTAAAGATGATTGAAAAATCTGACTGAAAAACGCAAAAGAGGGTAAGATGGATTATTTGACTTTAAAAGATGTTGATGTTGCGAATAAAAAAGTGATAGTTCGTGCTGGTTTTGATGTTCCTCTTGATGAAAAAGGCAGCATTGAAGATGATAAAAGAATCCGCGATTGTATTCCGACAGTAAAATATCTTCTAAGCAAGAATGCCTCTGTAATTATTATCTCTCATATGGGAAGGCCTGAAGGAAAGGTTGTTGCAGAAATTAGCAACTCTGTTGTTGCTAAATGCTTGTCTAAGATTCTTGGAAAACCTGTGAAACTTGCAAAAACATGCATTGGAGAAGATGCGCTTAAAGAAGTTAAGAATCTCAAAAATGGAGAGATCTTATTGCTGGAAAATTTAAGGTTCAATAAAGAGGAAAAAAGCAAAGATCAAAAAGAAAAAGATGAATTTGGAAAAAAACTTGCGTCATACGGAGAAATATACGTTAATGAAGCATTTTCTAATTCTCACAGAAATGACGCGTCAATGACAAGCATCCCCCAGTACATACTTGGATGCGCAGGACTCTCGTTAGATGCAGAATATCGAATAATAAAAAATACAGTTGCACATCCTAAAAGCCCATTTATTGCAATAGTAGGAGGAATGAAAACAGACAAACTGCAGGATACTGAGGAGATAAGTAAAAGAGCAGATAAAGTTTTGATTGTCGGCAGTCTAGGATATGCTTTGCTTTCCAGAAAAGGAATTGAAATAGGAAAAACAAAAGTAAAAGGAGAAATAGGAAATGTTGATCTCATATTGAACAATAAAAAAATAATTCTTCCAGAAGATGCAATCATTGCTGAAGAGTTCAAAAAAGATGCTCACAAAAAAACTGTTGATATTAATAATATTCAAAAAAACTGGATGGTTCTTGATATTGGACCTAGAACACTTGCAAGAATAAAAAAAGAAGTGAAACTAGCTAAAACAGTAGTATGGTTCGGTCCTATAGGAGTTTTTGAATGGAGAAGATTCTCAAAAGGAACTAAAGAAGTTGCACAAGCTCTTGCTAAATCAAAAGCCCGCGTCATTATAGGAGGAGGAGATTCTGCAGCTGCTGTTGACAAGTTAAAACTCGCGGGTAAAATGACTCATGTCTCAACAGGAGGGGGAGCTTCTTTAGAGATGTTTAAAGGTCATGAACTCGAGTCAATTAAAGCTCTTGTTGAGAGTAAAAAAAGATTTTGGAAAAGCTAATTGCCATTAAATTTTCTTTCCATAAGCTCCAGTAAGAGGGTAATTATCTTTTTTATCTTCTTTTCAAATTTTTTAACAGTTATTTCTTTTCTTGTTTTTGTCAAAATGACGATGTCAATGTCGCTTGATTCAATATCTTCTCCAAGAGAGTATGATCCAAAAACAACCAGCAGCTTAGGATGGCATTGGGAAACAATATCATCTGATCATTCTTTCAAGCTTAACAAATTGTAAGCTCTTTTCTGCCATAAAAATTGGTCATTGTCACGATTTGCAATAAATCCATTGAATGGAGAAGATTCTTTCTTTTTAATTAAGTTTTCTGACAATAATTGCTTAATGTTATTCCTTACGGACGTCGGGGCTATTTTTACCTTCCTGCTTACTTCTTTTATAAAGTGAATTCTTGTAGGTTCAACTAAAAATGCTTCTAAAACCTTTTCATAGCTACATTTTTGTACCATTAGATATTAATATGTTTAGGGTATGTGAATGTTTCTAATGTATTTATATACAAATAATGAATCATTAATTATTAATTAGTAGTTACATTGGAAAAATTTATAAATCAAATGCTCTTACTCTTGTCATGACAGATATTGTAAGAAAAACAGATCTTGGAGACACAAGTTTTGGAATTCCCAGAGATATTGAAGAATTAAACAAGCCTTGGGCTTTTTATGAATTTTTAGGAGTTTCAGTAGACGCTACTATTGAACAGATCAAAGAAGCATATAAGAAATTATGCAAAAAGTTTCATCCAGATACTGCTGGAAGTGATAGGCAAAAGTCTTCTGAATTGGAAGATCCTATGAAAGTTCTAAACCAAGTTTATTCTGTTCTTACAGATGACGGCGGAAAACTAGGACCAGAATTTAGCGAGAGAGTTCATTATGATAAAGTATGCTCGCTAGATGCTGATTTTGATGGATTTATCCAAGTAGGAAAAGAGAGAACAAGAAAGCTTTCTGAAATATTAATAGCTCAGATGAGAATTCATAAAAAAGTAGAAGAATTCAAACAGGACCTTCGCGAGTCGTCTCCTGAATTTTCAGAATTAGAGAAAAAAATTAAAAGAGCTAGAACTGATGAATCAAGAGAAAGAATTGCAGAAAGACTGAATGAACTAATGTTAGAAAAACAAGGAGTAACTCAAGAACAATATCAAGAAGTTAAACAGAGAATGGAACAGAGAGAAAGAGAGCAAAAAGTTGAGCAGAGAGAATTTGGAAAAAGGCTTTTAATGAAGGATTTCAATAATATTCCTATTCTTGATATTTTATACTTAGAAGGAGAAACTGTTCATTTCGGGCAATATACTGATATGAAATTTGGATTAGGTTCTTTTGAGGAAAAAGAAGAAATTGTCTATTTAATATTAGGAAACGTTTGCGATCTTTCAGGATTTAAAAAAGTACATTTCAAATCAGAAAAAGCTGATGTTGAAATAACAGATCCTCATCTTACAGGAATATTTCATGTTGTTCAAGGTTCAGTAAGTGTTGACTATCCTGCATCTTCTTATGGAGCGGTTATACGAGCAAGAGCTCCTGAAGTTGATATGGTTGAGGGCTTTCTTAAACATGGAGATCTTTACGTTCCAGCATCTTTAGCTGAAGGAGTGAATTGGTATAAAAAAAAGCCAGCTCTAGAAATTGCTGTTCAACAAGGAAAAATATCACTAAGATTAAGA
>CAZDUE010000021.1:11378-16808 GCA_964508575.1 uncultured Methanosarcinales archaeon | reverse complement strand
TATTTTATCTTTATCTGGATGAAAACACAAGAAATTTTCACAAGTTACTTTCTTGCATGAATTAAAGCAGTATTGAATTTAGTATAAATAACTTCAACATAAATAAATCCAGCTTCTCTGAGCCATTTAATTTGATCTTCTAAAGGAGCAAGTGAATTAAGAAATTTATGATGATGACTCCATTCTCGCAAAGTTTTCTTGTTTCTTGCGTTTTTTACAAGATGATGATAAATCCTTTGTGGCAGAATGTCCCTCTCTACCGGGCTGTATATCTCAAGGAAAAACACGAAAGCAAGCAATAGAAAACATTAAAGATGCAATTGAAGGATATCTTGAGAGTTTAAAAAAGCACAATGAAGCTGTACAGCCATCAATTAACTCTATACTAAATCAAGCAGGATTAACACGTGATGAATTTTTCAAGATACTATAAATCAATATACTTGCGATACTTATTTCTTCAAGCCCCTTAATATCGAGAAGTTATAGAGTGAAACTGCTTTGAAAATCGGAATGATTTCATAGCTTCCGATGATTGGAAATTCGTTTTTTATTGTTTTTATAAAATTCTGAAGTTCTTCATTATTTTTAGATCTTACATGAAGCATTATGCTCCATCTTCCGAAAGTTTTCCATATCTGGGTTATGAATTTATCATGTCTTGAGTAATTTATCAATCTTTTTTCTTCATTTCTTCCGTAAGACTGGAATGATATCAGAACAAGAAAAGCATGATAGCCAATTTTACTGGGCATGAATGTTCTGTATCCAGCTATTACTGAATTCTTTTCAAGATTTTTAATTCTATTTTGAACTGTCTTGTAGCTTACTTCACACTTATTTGCTATCTCTAAGCTTGAAAGCCGGCAGTTTGACCTAAAAATATCAAGTATTTCCATATCTATTTCATCTAAAATGATTCTTTCATCATATGTCTTGTGCTTTAATTTTATCAGATTAACATTTGAATTATTATCATGTAAAAATTTATGATTGTACAATTCATGTCGTATAACAAATAACGCTTCATAATCCTTGATTGTCTTTTTAAATTTATCAAAAAGGGTGTCCATTAACCTGTCAAATTCATCATAATCTCGTACGTGTAAAATTAAAAAAAGATCCCATTTTCCTCCAACTAGAGCAACCCAGAATATTCGATGATTGTTTTGCAGATAATTCATGAGTTCTTCTTTTTCTTTGTCCTTGACATTTCCTAGTTCTAGAAGAACTTGATACTGCTTGTACCCAAGCCGCATGATATTTACGATTGTTCCAAATTGAGAGATTATTTTTTCTTCTTTCAGTTTTTTTATCCTGTAAGAAACTACTTGCTGGCTTGTTCTTATTTTCTTAGCAAGCTTTGATTCCGATATTCTTGGATTTAAATCAAGCTCTTGCAAGATTTTCAGATCTTTAGCATCTAGTTCAGTTCTTTTTTCATTCATTGAATGATGAAAGGAATGGATAATATATAAATATTTCTAATTTACAAAAAAAATGATTGAAATATTTAAGTATTTAGCTTTCATTCTAGTTGTACAGTGCAAGTGTTAAAGTAAATTCCAATAACTTACAATCAAATGTTAAAATAAGAGGTTGAAAAAAATGCCAGATATTGAAATAAATATAGTGAGAATGTCAGAAAAAGGAACAGTGACAACGCCATTAAAAGTGCCGGAATTATCAGATCAAGAATCTTTAGAAAGAAAATTGCTTGGAAGCGCAATCGGAATTGATGCAGGTCATTGTCTATATCTTGCTATGAAATATTGTGATAATTTTGCAGACCGAGTAAAAGGTTACAGAGTAAACCTTCCTGAAGAGCTGGATGAAGAAGCAAGAAGATTGCTTTTACAACAGCCAGAATCAACATCAATAAGTTTTTATGAATGATGGGAGATTATAAAATGACAAATGAACATGAACAATTCGGATTTATTGTTGAAGGAGATATATTTAACGATAGTTATGAAGAGCCAGAAGATCTGTTTGCTGTTCAAGCTAAAAATCTTCCAACAGATTTTTCAATAACTCAAGTTGTTGAACATTACTTAAAATCAAATCCTGAAAAAGTAGTTTTTGACTTGAAATGTTTTTCAAGAATCTTCGGAGCATTAGAAGTAAAAGTTGACAAATATTTTGGAAATGATCAGTTTTACCAAGGTTATTGGAGTATTCGAATAAGAAAATCAGAGCAGTGCGAACTTTTACAGGATTTTTGCTCTGCTCGAAAAGTTCAACCATCCCAGTTATTACAGACATTATCAAATAACGGACAAACTTACATAGATTTTGGAAAGACAAGAGTTTATTTTGTAAATTGAAAGCTGATAAAAATGAGCAATGACCACAAAAAAGACAATGATGAGAATAATCCTATCATCATGACCTTTGTAATTTCAGAAAACTTGCCTGTTCCTATTGGAACTTTGACAATTCCTGAATTAACTTTAGAAGAATCTTTAGAAATGAAATTAATTGGAACAGCTGCTGGAATAGATCCAGGGGCTTGCGCTTATATTGCTTTGCAGTACGATCCTAATTTTGTTTCAAGAGTGAAAGGTTACAGAATAATTGAAGATGACCATCAAGATTTCAAGATACTAAAAATGTTTCATCCAGAAGCTGTTGCAGTTAACTTTTACGAGTGATATTTTATATTAAATTTATTTTTGTTTTTAATTTTAATAAAAAAAATTTGGTGAATAAAATAGCGGTAGCTATAAAGGTGAGAAAAATGATAATTAGATCTGTGGGAAATGGAAAGGATCCTGGAATAGTCGGCATTCAAACAGGAATAGATAGTGCGCTTCAAATTAGAAATTTACAAACTTCGCAAGTTGATTGCTACAGAATAAGGCAAGAGCCGTTTTACTTGCCAATAAATAATGAAGTAAGATTATTTGAAGCAGCTTACGCTCAGAAGTTGAATGTTTTGTTAAAAGGACCGACAGGGTGTGGAAAAACAAGGTTTGTTGAGTACATGGCATTTAAGTTAGGACTTCCTTTATTTACAGTATCTTGTCATGAAGACTTAACAGCAAACGACTTAGTTGGTAGACTTATAATTAAAGGTGGAGAAACTGAGTTTATTGACGGACCATTAACTCTTGCAGCAAGATATGGAGGAATTGCTTACTTAGACGAGATTGTTGAAGCAAGAAAAGACAGCATTGTTGCAATTCATCCATTGGCAGATCATAGAAGACAGCTTCCTATTGAAAAAATAAGGACTGTGATTGATGCTCATCCTAATTTCTTGCTAGTTTGCACGTACAACCCAGGATATCAAAGTATAATTAAGGACATGAAGCCAAGCACTAAACAGCGGTTTATAGGAGTTCCTTTTGATTATCCTGATCTAAAAAAAGAAGAAAAAATAATAATTGAGGAATCAGGAGTTGATGCTGATAATGCAAAAAAACTTGTAAGGTTAGGTGAAAAAGTAAGAAATCTTAAAGATCAAGGCATTGAAGAAGGAGCTTCAACTAGATTATTAGTGTATGCTTCCAAGTTAATTGTAGAAGGTATTGATGTAAGAGAAGCCATAAGGCATGCAGTAATAGAACCAGTTACTGATGATTCTGATGTTAAGAAAAGTATTGAAGATTTAGTAGATGCAATCTTTGGCAGTAAAAAAAGGTCTTGAGTTTGATAGAATTGGATAAGTCAATGAAGTCAATGCAACGAGATATTAAGGAGGATTAAAATGACGGGCTCAGGAACAAGAGGAAGCAACACAAGAAGAAACATATCTGATGATGAGCTAATTGCATCAATAAAAATTCTGCCAGAAAGAGAGCAAGAATCAGGACAAAATACTCTTCAAGATCATTATACCTTTCAAAATTATTTATTTATCGATAAAAGAGATTATTATTGCATAAATAAAGATAATATCTGTCTTTCTCGTGAAATGTTTGCAGTTGCATTTGATGAAAATACAGACCAGTATGAAAAGTGGAATGGATTTTTTTATCCTTTTTATGGGGCCAAGATGTATGAGAGCTACAAAAAAATCTTGATATCTGCTGGAAAACAAGATATTGATATTGCAAAAAGAATTGATGAAAATTTGCGAAATATTCTGATAGATACAAGATTGCCACTTTATGAAGTAGAAAAATGCTTTGAAAAATGGTCACAAAGTTCAAGAATGTTTGAGATTCTGATTTTATCAGAGCATTATGTTAAATTGAAAGAGCTGCCGGATGAGAAAAGAGAAAGGATTGATTTTTTTATAAAGAAAGCAAAGTATTCAGTAAACTATGGTAAAATATCAGCGATGTTATCACCAGATTATTTTCTTGGACCATCAGCTGATATGAGTTTCAAGATTATTTCTGAAAACAAACCAGAAGAAATAGGTACGGATCAAGGGCTCGATTTATATGATATTTTAAAAGAAACAATAAGTAAGCTTCTTGAAAATGGAGAAGATCCTGAAGTAGTTGAGAGTGTTTTAACAAAATTGTATGCGCAGATATACAATAGCTTGTCATTCGTTGACAATTTGAAACTGAAAACTCCTGAAGCAATTGATGTTCTTAACAAAACAAGATGTGGTCTTGGACTTGAGGATGTTGTTCAGGAACTGACATTCTTAGCAAGAGCAATGACTGGCTTTCCTTTAGAGATAAAGCAGGCAATCTATGGAGATTCTGCATATTTTGATGGGCGAAGAATAATCCTACCTAGTTCAGTTCCATTTAAAACAAAAGATTTGGCAAGAGAATTTTACATAGTTTCAGCAGTTCATCAAGCTGGCCAGGTAGAGTTTGGAACTTTTGACATTAATTTGCAGGAACTGTCACAAACTAAAAGTTTTTTGGAGGAACATTATGCCACAAGCAGAGCAAGTAAATAGTAATCTTGAGCAATTCCTGACATGGTTTCCAAACAAGGAATTTGCGCGGGGAATTTTTGAAATAATAGAAGGAGAAAGAATAGATATAGTTATAGGATTTTTTTATGCAGGACTTCAAGACAGATTTTTGAGCCAGAAAAAATTAGAGCTTGAAAAAAGACCAAGTTTTGATTTTTATGAGAGAAAAGAAGCAAAAATTCTAGAAGCACTGATAAGACAATCTCTATCTAGAGATCAATCTTATGATGATTTATGTGCACAGGGCTTAGAGCATGAATTAATTGAGATATACAATAAAATAAGCAAGATTGCTGAAAGAGCATGGACTTTAGATTCTAAAGTAGAGGATAGTGCAAGGGCCTGCGCTGAAATTTATGTGATATTAGATTCAAGCTTTAATATTGGAATGAATGATTCAGGATCCCAATCTGGCAAGAATGGATCAAAAGAAAATATGTTGAATGATAATAGTGATGGAAAATCAAACTCTGGAATGGATCATGATTCAGGTCAAGAAAATTCATCTTCTAGTTCAAGCATTCCAAAAAATGCATGTTACA
>CAZDUE010000021.1:0-11368 GCA_964508575.1 uncultured Methanosarcinales archaeon | reverse complement strand
GATAAAAGAAAAGCTTCAAAATAGGGGAATACAAGCTTCAACCTCTGAAATCATGAAGGAGATATGGGGGCAAAATGATGAAACGTCAATAGCTGATGTGATTGAAAAAATTCAAAAACAAAAGCAAAAATCAGATAAAGTTTCAGGAAAAGGTGCTGATTCAGAAGATGGTACAATCGACGAAGGTAGTGAAGTTTTTTCATACTCTGAAAATGAATGTGAAAGTTACAAAGTTCAAATACAAGAAGTAAGAAACTGCAGAGAGAATATTTCAGAGGCGTTGAAACTTGAGAATAGGGCTTCAGCATCAATAAGAAAATTTCAGAAAGCTTTTGAGAAACTAAAGCCAGAAGGTTTGACAAGAATAAGAAGAGAAACTCAGGGCGAAGAGATTGATTTTGATAGCGCGATAGATTCATTAATAGATTTTAAAATAACAGGATTTTTTGATGATAGGATTTACATTTCAAGCCAGAGAAGGCAGCGGGATATATTTGCAGGAATTATCATTGATGCATCTGGATCAACGCAAGGTAGAGTATTGTCCTTTGAGAAAGAAGCAGTTTTTGGATTAACTCATGCACTTGAGAAAATAGGTGATGATTATTGTATTTATGCTTTTTCAGTCAGTATTATTTATGTGATAAAAAGTCCTAATGAGCTTTTTTCTGAAAAAATAAGATATAGAACAGCAGGGCTTCAAGCATCAGGTGGAACTCCTTTATCCACAGTAATTAGACACGCAACATATAGAATGAGACAAGTTGAAACAAAAACAAAATTAATGCTTGTCTTAAGCGATGGAATTCCTGATAATTTTAAAGATTCATTTCAAGCTTTTAAGGAAGCAAGAAATCAAGGAATTCATTCATACCTTTTAGCAGTTGAAGGCATATCTCAGATAGATGCAGAAAGAATTGCAGGAAAAAATAATTATTTTATTTTCAGTTCTGCAGCCCATTTGGCAGATGGAATTCCAAAGCTTTACAGGAGGTTGACACTATGAATGACAATGCAGAAAATATGAAAAAGCCATCAATAGCGGAGTGCGTAAGCAATGGCCATCCTGATAAAGTCGCAGACATAATTGCAGATGCTGTTGTCGATTCTTATCTGCAGTTTGATCCTGAAGCTTTATGCGGAATAAGAACTTTAGTATCCAGAGATTTAATAATTATATCAGGAGAGAGCGATTCTTTTAAAGAAGTTAAAGAACTTGATATTGAAGGAACTGTCAGAAAAGCCCTTAAAGACCTTGGATTTGATGGATTAAGAGAAACATTTAATCATGAAACTTGCAGAGTTATAAATGTAATTCAGCACACTGTTTTAGACCCAAATTTTTATGATCAATCTGTAGTTTTTGAGCAGGGATCAGCAGATCAGTGTTTTGTAGTGGGTTATGCGACTAATGAGACAAATAATCTTATGCCTTCTGCTTCTTTGCTTTCGAGAGCATTGATTGATCGTTTAGTTGTTGTTAGAAGAAATCTTGATTATCTTAGACTTGATGCAAAATCTTTAGTATCCGTTGAATACAGAGAAGGAATTCCAAGGATAGAATCAATTGTATTGTCAACAGAGCACGAGCCAGGATATCCAATAAAAAAATTGCGCGAGGATATAGAAGAAAAAGTTATACATCTAGTTTTAGGAAGATTAATGGATCAAAAAACTGTTGTGAATATTAATCCAATAGGTGCTTTTGAAAATGCAGGTCCTTACTCTGAATCAGGACTGTCAGGAAGAAAGATTGTTGTTGATAATTACGGAAGTTCTTGCGCAGTAGGAGGGGGTGCATTCTCTGGAAAGGATCCTTCTAAACTAGATAGATCAGGAGCTTACTATGCACGGCATATTGCTAAGAGTATTGTTCATAGTGGAATTGCAAAACAATGTAAAATAACTTTGGCTTACGGTATAGGAATTAGCAGGCCTCTATCAGTAAGAGTTGAAGCTTCAGGAAGTGAGCTTTCAAATAGTGAAATAGAGCATATTGTCCGAGAAAACTTTATTTTAACTCCTGCTTTTATTATAGCATATTTTGGAATGAAAAATTTATGTTATCAAGAAATAGCGAAAAAAGGGCATTTTGGAAATAATCCTCCTTGGGAGAGTGTAAGGTTCTTGCATTAAATAAATATATCATCAACGTTGAAAAATAATACAAAAAAAATCAAAAAATCAATATCAAGTTAACAATCTAAACCAAATAAATTAAAATGATTAAAGAATATCAACAGACATTTTATATATGTCCATTGCGTCTCTAAATTAAAATGAAATCAAGTAATATGTTCAGGAAATTGAAAGGCGTTGTTAACGCTGTTATTAAGTTATTTAGTTCTAAATTCAATTCCTTTAGTTTTAGTTATTTCTATTGGTATTGAATGCCTGATTAAATATTTTTTTAGGGCGATAATATCTTTTTTTGATTGATTTTCTCAGCTCTATGAAATTTTAGTCAGGCTTCTCATTATTTAAAAAAAATATTCAAATGATTGTTCTCCCTATAGCTCAATGGCAGAGCACTCGGCTGTAACCCGAAGTGTCAGGATTCGAATTCCTGTAGGGGGACTTTTTTTAATAAATTAATGAAGATGATTTAAATGAAAGTTAAAATGCAAAATGAAAAACCAAAAAACCAGAATAAAATCAAAAACTCAAGGTGATGAAGATGAAAAAGGAAGATAAAAATATCAAAAGACTTAATAGTGTTGCTAAGATGGCAATGCAAAAAGATCTAGATGAAGGATTAAAAATAAAAAGCTCTTTTGTTGTGGATGTAAAATGGCTTGATGCCTGCCAGCACATTAATGTGGAAAAGATAAATGAGAATGATCTTCCAGAGTTACTTTGTAAGACTCATACAATTGGAAAAGTTGTTGCTCAGGATGAAAAAGTCTTGTGCGTTGCAACGAACATAAGTGAAGCAAATGGTCTTGATATTATTGCAATCCCAATAAAATGGATTGAAGAGATCAAGATTTTCGGGTGATGAAGATGCAAAAATGTGATGAACTGATTAAAGAGGAAGAACAGGCAAATGTTGATGCTCTTTCTAATTTTTTAAAAAAACTTGGCAAAGAGTTTGTAACAATAGCAGGACCTTGTACTATTGAAAGCCAAGAAGATTTCAGTATCTTGGAGTCTGTTGCTTTGCTTAATGAACAAGAAAAAATAGTTCATGCTCTTCGAGGAGGCGCTTTCAAACCAAGAACATCTCCAGATTCATTTCAAGGGCTTGGACAAGAAGGATTGGAGATTCTTTTATCAGCAAGAAGAAAATTTGATCTTCCGACAGTTTCAGAAATAATGGATCCAAGAGAGGTTGATTTATTTCTTGAGATGCAAGTTGATATCTTTCAAGTTGGATCTAGAAACATGCAGAATTACGAGCTTCTCAAGGAATTAGGAAAATACAATGTTCCTGTTCTGTTAAAAAGAGGTTTTGCAGCAAATTTTGACGAGGTTAAGGGGGCTATAGATTATTTGAAAGCAGAGCACTCTGATCGTCATGTGATGCTCTGCCTCAGAGGATTGCAAAAACTTGATTACGGAATTCCACAGATTGCTGCTTTGCGAGATTCCATTGATGGGCAAAATCCAGAGTACAGATTTTTCTGTGATGTTAAAGATATGGCTAAAGCAAAGGTAATTGTCAGTGGAATGAAAAACGTAATTGTAGGATTTGATCCAAGTCATGTTGCAGGCCATGAGAGATACGTTCGAGAAATTTCAGAGTCTGCTATTAAGAATGGTGCTGACTTTTTGATGACTGAAGTTATAATGAATGAATCTCAACGTCAATCAAGACAGTGCGATGGAAAGCAGGCAGTGATTATTGATGATTTTAAAACCATTCTTCGCAGTTGCAGGTCATTATACAGTGCAAGAATGATTTACAGGGGATTTTGAGATGATGGAAAAAATAAACTTGGGCGGGGGGTCTTTAGGAGATAATCCTATTTTGACGTCTGTTCTGGAAAGATCATTAGAGTCTATAAATACAGCTATGCTGATGGACTATGCTCATCCTCTAGGTATGATAGAACTCAGACAGGAGATTGCCATGATGCACAGCACGAGTCCAAATAATATTTTGATAACTTCATCAGCACAGCAAGCATTATCTCTTGTTCTAAGTTTAATAGAATCATCTGATGTTTTTAGTGGAAAAATGATAAGTTTCAAGGAACCTGCTTACATGGGATTCTTAAGATTAATAAAGAAAAAATTAATCCAGAAAAATCCCCTAGCATCATTTGAGGAATCACTCAAGTTAGAAGATTTTG
The DNA here is from genome assembly GCA_964508575.1 of uncultured Methanosarcinales archaeon. GTDB lineage: Archaea > Nanobdellota > Nanobdellia > Woesearchaeales > CAZDUE01 > CAZDUE01. Next base: position 7,073 of record CAZDUE010000021.1, on the reverse strand, counting down.
GAATTTTGTATTTAACCTCTAATTTTCACAATTCCACAGGAGAAAGCTTAAGTGACCTGCAAAAAATTTTAATTGCTGAAAAAGCAGTTATTGATCGCGGATTAGTAATAGAAGACAATCCTTTTGATCTTTTATACTTCAATAAGAGACAGCCATCGACGATTTTTGGATTGGCTCCAGGAAATACAATCTACATTGGAAGTTTATCTAAAGTTTTAGCTCCAGGGCTCAGAGTTGGATATATTCTGGCATCTGATGAGAATGTAAGAAGAATACAGCCTGAAAAAGAAGATTTTGACTGGTTTACATCAACATTAAGCCAGCAGATATGTGTGAATTCACTCAAACAGAATTATTTAGACTCTTTACGAGAATATTTCAAAGCCAAGCGAGATTTTGCGTTATCAACTCTTGAAAAGTATTTCATGAAAGAAGGAATTTCATGGAACATTCCAGAAGGGGGAATATTCATAAGAATTGAGTTTAATGGAGTTGATAGTCAAGAGCTTATGCAAACAGCACAGGAAAGGTACAATTTATGCTTAGAGATGGACAGCCATAATTATTCCAATGGAAAATTCAGGAATTCAACTAGAATTAATTTTGCACAAAATCCTGCTGAAGTTACAGAAGAAGGGATAAAGAGATTGCACGAATGTTTCCAATATTTAAGATCAGGAGTTGAAGTGTGAAGTTGAAATAGAGTGTTGAAATATGAGCTAAACTGGAAACTAATGTGAGTATTTCAAGGCAACTTTTAAAAAGCCCTCAGGATTACAGAGGAAGATGAAGAGTAAAACTAAGCAAGATGATCAAAAAGTTAAAAGAATACTTATAACTAGTGCTTTGCCTTATGCTAATGGATCAATACATTTAGGGCATATTGTAGAGTATGTTCAGACTGATATTTACGTCAGATATTTGAAGCTTTTTAATAGAACAGCGAAGACTATTTATGTTTGTGCTGACGATACGCACGGAACTCCAATTCAGTTAAATGCTCAGAAGCAGGGAGTCACTCCAGAACAGCTTATAGAAAAATATCATAAAGAACATCAGAAAGATTTCAAAGATTTTTTAATAGATTTTGACAGTTATTATAGCACTAACTCTCGAGAGAATAAAGAACTTGCAGATGAATTTTTCCTTAAGGCAAAGAAGAAAGGTCATATTTATACTAAAGATATTGAGTTAGCTTATTGTGATAACTGCAAGAGATTTCTTCCAGATAGATTTGTCAGAGGTACTTGTCCTGAATGTTCAGCACCTGACCAGTATGGTGATGTATGTGAGAAGTGTAATTCTGCTTATAAAACAACAGATCTTAAGCATCCTTACTGTGCTGTCTGCAAGAATTCTGCTGTAAGAAAAGAATCAGAGCATTACTTTTTCAAACTTTCAGATTTCCAAGAAAGATTAAAAGATTGGATAAATACTAATGCTGGAATTCAGAAAGAGATAAAGCATTTTCTTAATGAGTGGTTGAAAAAAGATTTAGAAGATTGGTGTATTTCTAGAGATTCTCCTTATTTCGGTTTTAAGATTCCTGGAGAGGAAGACAAGTATTATTATGTGTGGCTTGATGCCCCTATTGGCTATATCTCAAGTACTATAAATTATTGTAATATGCAGGAAGATGAAGAAATGAAGAAAGAAATAAAGAAAGAAATGAAAAAAGAAAGAAATGATGAAAAAAGTAAAAAAATAAAAAACAATAGATCTTTCGAAGATTACTGGAAAAGCAAAGATTCAGAGATAATTCATTTTATTGGAAAGGATATAATCTACTTTCATCTATTGTTCTGGCCTGCAATGCTCATGGCTGCCGATTATGATCTTCCAAGTAAAGTCCAAGTTCATGGCTTCTTGACAGTGAATAAGGAAAAGATGTCAAAATCTCGTGGAACTTTTATCAATGCCCGCCAGTATTTAGACAGGTATGATCCTGAACTGCTTCGTTACTATTACGCTGCTAACTTAACTTCCAGTCCTCAAGATGTTGATTTTGACATGGATGATTTCAAAGCTCGAGTTAATAACGAGCTTGTTGCTAATATTGCAAATCTTTGTTATAGAGTTTTAAGTTTCTGCTATAATAATTTTCATGGAAAAACAGGAAAAATAACTGATAAAAAAGTCATTGCAGAGTCTAGTTTGATTGTTGATAAAATATTGCAAAATTATAAAGATCTTGAATTTCGAGAAGCAGTAAAGGAGATTCTAAAGCTTTCTTCTCTTGGAAATAAGCACTTTCAAGAAAATAAGCCCTGGGAATTGGTTAAGGGCTCTGCTGAAGATAAGGAAAAAGCTTTAGATGTAACAACAGAATGCATTGAGATTGTAAAAAAACTTGCAATTGTCTCATGGCCAATAATGCCCAGATTTTCTGAGAATATACTGCATGATATCGGGATAAAGAATGATCTTGATTCAATTTTTGAAGCGCTCTCTGAGGTTGTTGAGGGAAAAAAGATCAAGGAGCCAAGAATAATATTCACGAAATTAGAAAATGTTAAGTTTTCAGAATCTTTTAATTTGAATCTTAAAGTTGGATTTATCAAGGAGATTAAAGATCATCCTAATGCAGAGAAGCTTTATGTTCTTAAAGTTGATTTAGGCACTGAAGAAAGACAAATTGTTTCAGGAATGAAGCCATACTATTCTATTCATGAACTTCTTGGCAAGAGCATAGTTGTTGTTACAAACTTGAAGAAAGCAGTCATCAGAGGTCAAGAAAGCAATGGCATGCTTCTTTCTTCAGAAAGGGCTGGAGTTGTCAAGGTTCTCGAGTCTGAAGCAGCTGCAGGGACTCAAGTTCTTCCAGAGACTTATGATTCTGCTTCTGAGAATGAGATAAAGATAGATGATGTCCTTAATGCAAAAATAAAAGTAGTTCATAAAAAGGCAATGTTTGATGATAAAAAACTAAGGGCAGAAGGAACTCCAGTAACTTCAGAGATGGATGGAGATGTTCGATAGTTAAATATTGATTGTAATTTAACAGGAATGTGATTTAACACAAATTAAAAAAAGATAAAAAATGAAGTTTTAAATTAATACAATGAGCACTTTTACTAATAAAACGGGTCTGGAAATATTGGAATTTATTGACCGCCTCAAGATTAATTATGGCAGAAACAATCTTTCTAAAATGGTATGGCATAATTTTGGAGAACTTTCTATATATCAGTCAAAGGATTTAATCTCCCAGTTAATTGAGCAGGATTACTTGAAGGAGATGAATGTTGGAATCGGCTTTGCAATGATGATTGTTGCACTTACAGATAAAGGAAAAGATGCAGTGAATAATAAGAAAGAAATTAATTTAGATTTTCAAAGATATTATTCAACTAAATTCAAATCAGCAAAAGATATAGGAGTTGTCGATAAAGATGTACTGCAGGAGTATTATGATATAAGAAGAGAGCTTTTTGAATTACAAGACAGGGAAGAAGAGTTGAAAAATACTATAAAAAAAGCAATGATTGAAAAAAATACGAGCGAAATTCACTCAGAGATAATGGATCTCTATTGCAAAAAAGTCATCAGAGTAAATTATCCTAAAGAAAAGATAGAAAGATTTGTTCCTTCAAGCATTATTGAAAAGATAAAGACAGTTAATGAAAGTATTGTTTTGACAGCGAAATTAAAAAATTTAAGGAGGGAAGATGATGGCAAAAGTAATTCAGATGAAAATAATACTGCAGGGCATTAAGCCGAATATACGCCGCAGATTTTTTACAACAGCAGTATTTTGAAAAATTCCTTTCCAAACAATTTAAAAACTCTAATTATTTCTAAGATTAGACATGATTGATGATAAAAGTGATAGCGTAATTTATTGTAAAAATAATAAAAAGGATGATAAAAATAAGGGCAATAATAATCTAAAAAACACAGAAATCCTTGATCTTGATGCTGAAAAGCTTAAAGATAGAAAAAGAACAGAAAGCATAGTGTTGAGAGCTTCTGCTTGCAATAATTTTCGTACAGGAATTGGGATGAATTATATTGTCCCTTTTGGATTAGCAATGGGCGCTAATAATATCCAGATTGGTCTTTTAAGTTCTCTTCCTAATTTGCTTGGAAATTCTGCTCAGTTATTCACTCCTAAAGCAATGGAGAATAATTCTAGAAAAAAACTTGCGATGATAGGAGCGTTCACAGAGTCGTTTATGTGGTTGATGATTATTTTGACAGGAATCATGTTTTTTACATTCAAACAAAGCTATGCTGTTAATTTTCTAATAATTGTATATTCTGCATTATTTATCTTTAGCATTTACTATGCTCCTGCCTGGAGCTCATTATTAAAGGATATCATAATTGATCACAGGGGTGATTTTTTTGCAAAGCGCGATAGAATAAGAGCATTTTCAAGACTTTTAGCATTGTTAATTGCTGCTTTAATTCTTGATTATTTCAAGCAATATGATATTCTCATGGGTTTTGCAGTTCTTTTCTTAATAGCAGGAATATCTTGTTTTATTACAGGATTATCATACAGGAAAGTTCATGAGCCAAAATTAGAATTAACTAAAGGTTACTATTTTACTTTCTGGCAGTTCATAAAAAATATTCCTAAAAGCAATTTTGGAAAATTTTCAATATTTATAACTTTAGTTCATTTTGCAATGTATCTATCATTTCCATTTTTCACAGTTTATATGCTCAAGAATCTCGGGTTTTCTTATATTCAGTGGGTTCTGATTGTAATAATGGGAATAATATCGTCGCTTATTTTTCTGCCATTTTGGGGGCATTTCGTTGATACTTATGGAAATTTACGTGCCGTAAGAATAACTGCTTTTTTACTTCCAATCGTTCCTTTATTATGGATTAGTTCAACAATAGTTGCTAAAAACAATCCTCATCTTTTATTTCCTTACTTGATGATTGTTCAAGTTTTTTCAGATATGATACTATCAGGATTCAATCTTTCATTTGCAAATTTTATTTATGATGCTGTTACTCCCCAAAGAATGGCTCTTTGCATAGCTTATAATAATACTCTTGTCAATTTCGGAATATTTTTTGGAGCAGCAATAGGAGGAATAATAGCAGCTTTTAATTTTAAGATATTTGGGATGCCCCCTATATTGCTTGCATTTTTAATAAGTGCAATGCTAGGATTAATAATCTATGGAATAATTGCTCCTATGATTAAAGAAGTCAGAGATGTGCATAAGTTCGGAATAGATGAAGCAAAAGAAGAATTATTGGCTTTTACACACTTGAAGTAGTAAGATAATTATAAATATCCTTAGTGCAATAATAGTTTCATGCCTTTTACTCAAAATAATACTCAAGGTGATGCTCAAGGTAATATCAAGAAGATTAATAAAAATGTTAATCATGATAAAAGTATTAATAAGAATAATGAAACATCTAAGAAAATATTGGCTTTATATTGGAGACAGAATAGAATAATAAAAGATGAACGATTGATAAATGTGTTCTTAAAAGTTGCTCGGGAGCTTTTTTTACGCAATCAGTATAAAGAATTTGCTTACGAGGACACTCCTCTCCCTTCGCTGAGAGGAAAAACCATCTCGCAGCCAACAACAGTCATGATAATGGCTCAGCTTCTAGAATTAGATAAGAATGATGAAGTTCTTGAGATTGGAGCTGGCTCTGGATACAGTGCAGCAATCATTTCGAGAATTGCGAAGAAAGTTCACACTACTGAGATAATTCCTGAGCTTGTTTTATTTGCTCGTGAGAATTTGAAAAATGCTAAAATAAAGAATGTAGAGGTTCTCGAGGTTGATGGAACTAGAGGGATTGAAGGAAAAGTTTTTGATAAAATTATAATAACTGCTGCTGCTAAGGAATTTCCTCTTAAGCTTCTTGAGTCATTAAAAGAAGGAGGAATAATTGTAGGACCTATTGGTAATAAAAGAGAACAGGAAATGGTTCGAGGAATAAAAGAAAAAGGAAAAATTGCCTACGAGTTCTATGGACAGTTCTTATTCTCTCCACTTCATGGAGTTTATGGCTTTGAGGATTGATTCATCTCCTGATAAAGAGCTTCCAATCCTAGCCGAGAGGAGTAAAGGATTTCAAAGTATTCATTTCCAATAAGTCCGAATTTTGCAAGTCTAAAAACTTCTTCTGGATTTGCGAGTTTAAACAATCTTGAATGCTCTTGTTCTGTTCTTTTTTCTTTCCATTTATCTGATTCAAAATAAGAATCTGGAACATTAGTTTGAGTTAAGAATACAAGATCTCCATCCATTCTCAAAGGATGAGCTGCTAATCCACCAAGTCTGGTTGATAAAACATTATTCTGAGTTAATCCATACTCTCCCAGTTCTCTGATTATATCTTCTCCTGTTGATATATCTGCTATATCTGACCAGATATGTAATCTTGAAATATCTTCCTGGAAACTGAGCCATCCTGATGGAAAACTAAGAACTCCTGAACAATCAACTTTTTCCCGTAATCCAATATAAGCATGTCCCTCGAGAGTTATAGGAACAATTGCAACTCCTAAAGGCCTTGCAAAGTATGCGAATTGATCACTATGCACAGTAGCTCCTGCTTTTTTGATTGAATCAACTGCTTCGGGGCTGGTTAATCTTTCACAATCATTTTTCCATTGCTGATACCATGTCGGTCCTAATTGTAAGATTAAAGAATGTTCTTCAATTCTATAATCATGAAGCCGTACTTTTCTATCATCAAATCCAGAATTAACACAGTTTTCAATTCCATTTCCAATAGTTCCTGATCTTTGTAAAGGTCTAAGTAAATTTTCAACAATATCATCGAAATCTCTAGAAGTTATCCCATTAACTGCTCCAAGACCTTTTTCAATGATTATTGTTTTAACTCCTGAAACATCTGCAGGAGTTAAAAGATACTCAAAATCAGATCCCTGTCTTATTTCAGAATTTATGAGAATAAAAAAAGGAAAAGACAATGATTAATAAATCTTTGCCATGAAGAATCACTAGAGAGTTATTAAGAATTTTCATGATTTAAAGGCAAATACAACGACAAACAACAAAAGCTTTATATACTAGTTACTACGTTTATTTATAAATATTATTGAAAAATAATGGCTG
>CAZDUE010000020.1:0-16907 GCA_964508575.1 uncultured Methanosarcinales archaeon | reverse complement strand
ATGAACTTGATAATTTTCAAATAATAAGCAGAACTAAGCTTAAATTAACAAATTTAGATGTGTGGTTTGGAGATGTGAGTATTAATATTGCATTTAAGGAAGAATTATTAAAAAGTCCAAAAGACATGGAAGATGCACAGCATTTAAGAATTGTTTATTCTGATATTATTGACGAGCAAAAAATCAATGAGTTTAAAAAACTAATAAGAAGATACAGGCTGAATTAAAATGCGTGAATCTCATAAAAAACAAATAGAGGAGTGGGCATTTTTTGTAAAGAACAATCCAGATAAATGGAAAAAGAAACACACCGAATTCATTAACGCAATATTTGACAAGCAAAGGCAGTTTCACAATACTATGCTCGAGCAAAAAGATGGCAAAGAGAAGTTGGCAAAACTCTACAACATCCAAAACAGGAAAGGATATGATTGGTTAAAATAGTCTATGAACAGCAATACTCACAACCAACGCAATGATAATCCCAGCGATTACTGACTGGACATCATGCCCTATATCTTCCCGCAATTTCTTATTGATCTTTAATTTCTTCATAACTTTATTAAGATAAACAGACTGTTGTCCTACAATGCATGCTCCAATTTGATCTCGTAGTATGATGATAGCCACAAACAGCAGAGCAATTGTCAATGAGCTAACTCCGGTTTCTAAATATGCTGAAAACAAAACTGCGCTAATTGTAGCAGAATGTCCAGATGGCATTCCTGAACCGTCAACATAATATAATGGAAGAAACTTTTTAGCCCTGTAAGAAAATATAATAACTTTAATTGTTTGAACCATAAACCATGAAATTAAAACTGATAAAAACATTGGATGAGTCAAGATTTCTGATATCATGACCTAATAATTATTTGAAATTTTAAAAATGTTTTGTTAAAACAATACAGACACAAAGGTTTTTAAAGAAATGTTAAGTTCTTACTTTTATAGCGGGGTAGGGCAGTCAGGAGTGCCCGTCGAAGCTTGGTGAAAGCTGCGGAAGGCTCATATGGCACGATGTCCTTAGACACCCGAAAATATTCAGCGTTTCTGAATATTGGGTACAGGTCGGAAGTTCAAATATTGGCGCCTGAAGCGACAATGCTTCGAACGTCAATGAGAAAGTCTTCCCCCCGCTATTTTTTTTATATAAATCTTTTCAACTTTCTTGAATGTTTCACATTATTAAATCCAATAAGTTCATTCCATTTTTTGAGTTGATTTTTTCCATTTATCTGTATTCTAACTTTTCCTTTGCCTATATTATAAACTCCAAAGTTAAAATCATATTTTTTAAGAATTTCAACAAATTGAAACTGCATAGGAGAGGGAGAAATCTTCATCTCAAGTCTTGGATAAATTGTTCCATTGTTCTTTGTAGTTACTAAACATCCATCAGTGTCAAAATATCCTCTTAGAACTTCTAAATCATATGGTTTATTCATAAAAATTTTAGGAATTTCTACTCTATTCCATTTTGGAGAGGTTTTCATTTCCAAATCATAAACTAAAAAACAAATGATATTTTTTCTAAAAATATGAATATCCGCAGTATTTTCGTTCTTTCTAAATTTAATTATTGGAGAAACTCCAAATAATTTTTCAATTAACATTTTTACAAAATGCAAATAATCAAGATCATCAATTGAATTAAAAGATATTTGAAGCCTTGTAAACTTATTATTTTCGCATTCTTTCAAACTAAGCGACCCATCTCCAAGTAAAACTCCACAAAAATAAGCTAATTCCGGATCATCTTTTTTTAGTAATTTAATAATATTTTTAATTTTTGTATCATTCATTTTTCTTCAACCTCCAATTTTTCAAAAAGAAAAAATTGGTGAATTTTTACGAATCTGAGAGGCTTTGAAAGCGAAACTCACAAAAAAGCTTTAGCGTAGCGACCTCATAAGGGGAAAGCTTTTTGTTAAGGTTTGTTTGATTACGAACAAACTTCAAAGCGAGCACGCTTTGTTAAGTTTTGCGTAAGCCTTGAAACTAACAAGAATTCGCATAATAAAGAAGACAACTTTAGCTTATATACCTTACGCAAGCATATGTCCAGTGACCAGTGGCAAGCTCTTTTATTTCTCAACATCCCTTCCTGAACTCATCTAAATTCCTGTTCTTAAGAACTGCTGAAAATCCTAGTTCTTTTGCTTTATTACAAGCTTTAGAAAAATCAACTTTTGTATCAGTATACTCGATCATTGCAACTGCTTTTTTATTATCAGAAAAATGCTTGAATTCTTCGCAAAAATCATCAGTAAAACAACTTTCTGTTATTCCAAAATCATAATCTTCTGCAAGATCTTTTGCTTGATCTCCATCATTTTTTAAGCCAATTGACATTCCTCTTTCATGTGCTTTTTCTGCAAGCAGCTTGTTGAATTTTATTTGGTCTTCATATGTAATTGCAAATCCAGTATCCTGCAAATATCCATCAATATTATCCGGCTCTATTGCATCAAACCCTTTTTCTTTGCAAATGTCAAATCTTTTTTCCATTATGGGCGCAATTACATCAAGCTTTCTGATATCAAGCCATTTCTCTCCTGCCCATCCAGAATAATCCTTTCCAATGACACTTGAAGGAAAAAAATCTTTATCTGATCTCCAATCTTCCCAGGCCCCTGTGTTAATGTAGCATACAACTTTTTTGCCTTTAACATGTAATGCTTGGACTATTTTTATGTCAGTATCCATTCCATCAAGATGATAAACATCAGCATCAATGTTAGAATTAAAATCTCCTGCGAACTGCCACTGGAAAATTTGTCCTGAAAACGGATGCCATATCTGGATATTACGATCTGAAAGTGAAGGAAGATCTACTGACTTATTTTCAGCATCATATTCATTAGAATTTTCAGATAAATTTTCAGATTCAAGATCTTTTATTTCATCAGCGCTAAAACCATCATATTCGTCTAGTTCTTCATTAAGATTATTTGACTCATCAAGAGCCCCTTGAAAATCCTCTGAATCATTATCATCAAAATCATTCTCATAATCTGAATCAGAAGAATCAGAACCATAATCTCCTGTTAGCTTGCTTTCATATTTTTCATTTTTGGAATCATCATCTTCATAACTTTCATTCCATAATTTTTGAGGAATTCTTATTATCCATATCTGTGAGGGATTAAGCTCGTTTTCATTATCAATTCTTGATTCAAATGCAGCAAGTCTTGAATCTCTTGAGTTAGATGGAGCAGAGTCTAAGATGTTGCTGCTGAACGTTATTCTTATCGGCTCTTGGCTTTTATTTAAAGGAAATGCTCCTATATAGCTATCAGATACTGACGCAAGCAGATATTTTCCATTCCATAGCCAAGAAGGATCTGTATAATCATGCCCTGAATCTGCAGCAGGAGTTATGACTCTTGTATTAGATAATCTTGGTTTTGGTTGTAAATCTAAGTCAGCAGTGTAAATTCGCCAATTATCCTGACCTATCTTAGTCCTTTGCCACGCTATTGATTTTCCATCAGGAGAAAAGCTTGGCAATCTGTCATCATATTCTTGAGAATTAGTTAAATCTGATAATCCTCCTTTACTTGCAAGATCTAATAATTTCAGAGAATGTTCTCCATTTTCTCTAGCGTACTCAAAGATGATTAGTTTTGTATCAACAGGATTGTATGCTGGCTCAATATAGTACCCTTCAAATGAATAATGCGCAGTTATCCTCTTTACTTTTCCACCACCATCATTTCCAGAATATATCTCATCTATCCCTTCTCTGTCTGATGAGAAAATTATCTTATTTCCAATCCAGCTCCCATATGGAATATTCACATTGTCACTTTCATTTTCTACTATTACTTTTTCTCTACCAGTTTCCAGATTTAATCTTACAATTTCTGAAGGTCCTTTATTATATCCTTTCATGAATCTTGTAAATATTATTTCCTTCCCATCAGGAGAGAACACAGGATTTTGGCAGCTGTTCATTCCAGAGCAGTTTGTAACCCTGATTGCTCCATCATTCCTTGTTTCGTAATTATTTATTTTTGTGAAGAAATCTTTGTTTGAAGAGCATGATGATATGCTGACAATTAATGCTAGAAATAATAATGTTGTTAATGCTGTTTTACATTCAAATTTACATTCAAAGCTACAACCCATATATGCATAAAAATCACTTTAAGTTTAAAAGGTTAATTATTTTATTCAACCCAAGAACTGTCTTATGCTTGCTGCTGCTAGTATCTGTTCCTGCAGATGTTCAGTATTATTTTGTTTTACTGACTTGACAATATCAGAAGTTATTTTTTTATGTTCTTCTGAAATCTGATAATCTGGAATTACTTCTTTTATCTTATCAAGCAGTTCTTTAGGAACAAGTCCAGTGTCAGGATTTAAGTATTCAAGAGAATCTCTAAGGTCATTTTCAAAATTTACATAAACTGTCTTGATAAAGTCCAGATCTTTTGAATTCAGTGCATTAAGCCCGATTATTTCTGGAGGAAATCCTAATGAGTATAACGATGCTGTGAATGTTATTGCTCTTGGAAGCTTAACTTCTCCCAAATCTCGAGAGTAGCCAAATAAGCCAACGTGCATTTTTCTTTTTCTTCTTTTTGGAACGTATTTTGCAATTCTATTTATCAGAGGAGCGAATTCTACAATTTTTTTGTTGTAATCTTCAGAATATCTTGAAACAATATCAAGAGCCATTGTCTCATTTATAACAATAGGGCGCTGAGTCTTTCTCTCTCGTAAAATCTTGATTGCTTTAGTTACTTCATCAGGAGAATGGTCATATTTGAAAGAACTCTGTAACGTTAGTGTGTGAATGCTCGGATATCCTTTGACAACATTGTCTATTCTCTGTGGTCTGAGATTTCCTCTGAAAGGAGCACTTCCACAGCCCAATATTGGATATATCTTGACGCTTAATTTATCTCCTAATGCATAAAGCCGTTGAAGCGCAATTTTATTTATCAGAACAGCTCCTAAATTTCCATAGTTCAATGCAGGATCTGATCTTGCTAAGAATACTCGCTGATGATCTGTTTCTTTATCTCTCAAATAAGCTTCTGTTAGTTTGTCTGCATTCAACATGTGCTCCATTGTCTCAAATAAGGGAATAACGTTAATTTCATGGGGCTTGAATTCTCCTATCCACTCGCATATTTTTATATCTCCTTTCTTCAAGAACTGATCTTGTTTCCCAACTACAAAATTTCTATAATACTTATGAATCCTGTCAACTGACTCATATGAAGTAGTCATCGGAAGTATTACTTCAAATACAGGAACTATATCCTCTCCATAAAATAGTTTAGCAGCATCAAAAGATCGAGGAATACTCTCTAAAGTCTCCAGGAGGATTTTAGCTTCTGCTTTCTCTACTTGGGGATTCGGAACTCTTAATGTAAGAAAAACATCTTTTCCTAGCTTTTTCTCTTTGAAATAGTAATCGTACTTTGTTAATAATTTTTTTACAACATAAGAATCTACTTCCTTCCCTTCACAATCCCACATCTGCTCGTCGCATCCTAAATGAGAGAACGCATAATAAGCTTCTTGAACCTCATCTTCTCCCTGCAACTCAGGACTTTTAGCAAAAAAGGGCAGATTTACATTATCAGGGTGCTGTGTTGACATGCATTTTGGAATTCGCAAACTCATATTATCGCCTTAAATCATTGCTTTCTAAACTAAGAATCATGAACATCATTTAAAGCTTACTTTTTTAAAATCATTGAAAAGGATTAAATCCATCCTTGACAAGATTTCTAGTTGGCAGAAATAATGGTTCTGGAAGATTATTCCAAGAGAACCATCTCCACTCAGCACATTTCTCAGGCTCCATGACTTTTGCTTCACCAGATTCCCATTCAGCAGTAAAATAAAGAGTAATATAATGGCTTTCTCTGGACTCAGAAACATCATTAGTGTAAGGTCCTTTTCTAATACTTGATTTTTTTATTTTTAATCCAGTCTCCTCATAAGTCTCGCGAATTGCACAATTTTCAGGAGTTTCTCCAAAATCTAGTTTCCCTCCAGGAAAGCACCAAGTATTCTTGCCATAATTACTTATTCTTTTCCCAAGAAGTATTTTCTTTTCTTTATTATTTCCATTAACAAAATCTCGGATTACAATAACTCCGACTCCAACTCCAGGATACTTCATTGGGTAAATCATAAACTTAAACGCATAGCATATGCTGGAAAAGGAAAATGGCTGCCTGAAATTTCCACTCCAACATATCCTCTGTTTGATTCTATTAAACCATCAGAAAAAGAATTATAAAATTTAATGTCTAAAAATAGCCTCCCGCTAAAAACCCACATTCTTGAATCTTTTGAAAAGTCTCTAGAAATTATTCGTAAACTTGCATCAGGGTGGATACTTTGATACTTAAACGGATCAAAAACTAAATTAAAAACATTTTCCAGATCTTCAATTGTTTGTATCGCCTCAAGCAGGCTTTTGTAGGGAGTTTTATCATTAATAACATCTGTTACGTATAAATTCATAGAAAGCACAAAATAAGGATTTTCATCAACAGTGGATCTCTCTGCAGGAATATGACTCGCTATCCACCCTTGAATATCAACATTATATATGTCAATTAACCCATGTCCTTGAATTTTCTTAAAAAAGTCAAGTGCATTTTTAATATCATCTCCAATAATTTGTTTTACTAATTTTTCAAGTTCTGACTTTTCCATTTTATTACCCTTATAAAGTACCTATAGTTCCAGGCCAAGCATGAAGAGTGTAAGAGTTCTTAAATCCTGCAGCGCCACTATTTTCTTTCATTATTGCTTTTTCAAATTGGTCTTTGTATTCAACAGAAAGACGAATGCTAAACTTTACCAGCCAAAGATTGTTAAAACTTTTCCAATTTTTTTCTTCAAATCCTTTGTTTGGAACGAATTCTTGAACATGAAATCCGACATATTCATCTGCAAAAGATTCTCTGGATAAGAATTTTTTCTGAAAGTCTTGTTCGATCAATGGATAAAACATCAAGCCAATCACTTGCTTAAGATCGTAAGGGGTTTTTATGGAATCAATAATTTCTTGATATTTCATTTTTTTACCTTTTGGATAAAAACACCATTTATTTCAAAATCAAAAAACTTTGAAATAGGGACTCCTATATTCTGTTCAGGATCATAAACATAAAGATTACCCTTGAAATTGTAATGTCTTAGAAAATTGACAATCTTTGCAGGAGTTACTTCTCCAATCACTCTATCAACTAAATCTTCAAGTTCAGCATTTTTATTTTCAGTCATAACCAAATGCTATTTATCATCATTGTTATAAATTTTTCGTTGAGCTCGAAAGTATGATTGCGAAAAATCTCTTAAAAAAAATCCAAAAAATCGGAAATCTTTTATAATGATCAGAAATCTAGAAGTAAATGATAATCTGCGGAATTGATGATGCTGGCCGAGGTCCTGTTCTCGGACCCATGGTTCTTGCTGGATGTTCTCTTGAAGAAGATCAACATCTCAAGTTAAAAGATCTTCAAGTGAAGGATTCTAAATTATTAACTCCTGAAAAGCGAGAAGAGCTTTTTGAAAGAATAAGAGAATTGTGCAATACTTATTACGTTATCATTCCTGTTTCTGAAATTGACGATAAAAGGATAAATCTTAATGATCTCGAAGCAATAAAGGCCGCAGAGATTGTCAATAATTTAAAGCCAGATAAATCAATAATAGACTGTCCTAGTCCTAATACTGTTGCTTGGAAGAACTATGTAGCAAGACATCTAACTTGCAGATGCGAAGTCATTGCAGAGCACAAAGCAGACTTTAATTATCCAATCGTTTCTGCAGCTTCTATTATTGCAAAAGTAATTCGAGATCGCAAAATTGATAATATAAAAAAAGAAATCGGGATTGATTTTGGCTCTGGATACTTGACAGATCCTAAAACTCAGGAATTCATGAATAACCACTTTGAAACTCACAATCATCTTCTCAGAAAATCCTGGGCTCCTGTAAAAGAAAGAATGCAAATGAAACTGCAGAAGAAACTGTTTGAGTTTTAGAGTTCTAAAAAAACCTTTAACAAAAGAAACTTTATTAAATGATTCTGAATAATCTGTGATAATGATAAAACACATCTGGTTTGACTTTTCTGAGACTATTGCATTCTTAAAGAGAAAAGAGCATAACAGATTGCGTTATGAATCTTACGCTGAAGTTTTGAATAAAAAAGTGAATGAAAAAATAATTAATGAGTATGAGAAACTTTACAGGAAGTATGATCATAGCAACGCAGCAATATTTTGTTCTCTTGACCTGCCTCCTTCATATTGGTCAGAAAAAGTAAATTCTGTTGATCCGAATAAATTGTACAAATTAGCAGATCCTTCAATTCCAAAAGTTCTGAAACAAATAAAACAAAAAGTTCCCATATCTTTATTCTCAAATATACAAACTGAAAAAATACTTCCAAGACTTAAGATAAATCCTGAAATTTTCACTCATATAATAAATGCAAAAGTGCTTAAGCATCCAAAGCCTGCTCTTGAGGGTTTTTACAAAATGATTGAGCTTAGCAATCTGCCTGCCTCTGAGATATTATATATCGGAGATGATGTGAAAAAAGATGTTCTTCCTGCAAAAGAAGTAGGAATAAAAGCAGGAATAATCTGGAAAAGCTCAAAATGGGCTGATTACTCATTTGAAAAGTTTGAAGATATTCTTAAAATAATTTAATTAAAAAGGGCGCTGGGGGCGGGAATGTCAGAAACGAAGTTTCTGATCATGATCAAAACCACAGGTTTTGACATTTCACCCGTCTTGAATCCAAAACAGAGTTTTGAACACCCGCACATCTGTGGTAGAAATTGGCTCTTAAGACCAACGCAATACCTGATTATGCGACCCGCATGCAAACTGAACAGTTTGCTCGCGATTAAAGGCATGCGATACTTAGCGAGCGTCAAATTGACGCATGCCTGGTTTTTCTTTTATTTTTCTTTCATCTCTTATGTAAAAACTTATTAATATGTTCTCTGCAAAAATTTCCGGAAATATTTCGATGAAATTAGAAAAAAATTGCAAGAATCCAGAAAAATATTTTGAAATAGAATTGAAATTCGGAGAACTTTCAGTCTTTTCGAAAAGAATTGCTTTCTTCGTCGATATTAATTTTTTGGATTATGAGAATATTGAATTATTCAATCAGCTTATTTATACTATCTCAAATCTTATCTCAATAATTAATCTTCAAAGAAGTTTCTACTGCGTATCCTGAGGAGCTTAATGGTTTTATTACAGTTATTTGAAAATTCGTATTTCCAAAATGATGTCTTAATCCTGCCAAAAGAATTCAGCGGAAATCCAACAGTAATATGTATTTTTGGAAACAAAGTTGTTAATTTTATTTTAGATAAAGAGCTATTCGCATTTGTAATTGAATGCAAGGAGCTTGCTGATAACTACAGGAGATATCATAAGTATTTATGGAATAATGTCGCTAAGCCCTAGCATATCCTGATCTTGTTGTGTAATATGTTCTTGAGCTTGAATGTAAGCTTGATAGTGAACTAGATATTTGCTGTGGGGTTACAAATGTTCTGTATCCTGATCTTGAAGCATATCCTAAAATTCCTGTTTTTTTATTATAAATATTTGAATTCAAGTCATTGGAGTCAGTTACTTTACTCCTTGAGATTATCTGTTCGAGTCTTGATACACTCTTGCCGAATGAGTTGTTCTTAACAATTCTCCTAATCCTTCTTCCAATTCTCGCTCTCTTTCTTTTGATGACAACTGGATTGAATTTTTTAGCTAGTTTAGGAATAAAAGTGGATACGTAATTGAGCTTCGCAGAGTTGTACGAGAAAAACGAATTTGAGTGCATATATTGTTCAAAACTTTGATTTAAAGGAGGGCTCTTTTGTTTTTTGAAAGTTAAATCTTTAAGTATTTCTTGTTCTTGAATTTCTTCTTTCTTTTTCATTTTAACTTTTTTATCTTTTCTTGATTCAGATTTCTTTTTTACTTTAAAAAATACTTTTTGATTCTCTTCAAAACTTACTATCAAATCAAGATCTATCAGAGTCTCAATTGCATTTGTTATCTCTCTTTCATCAACCCCTGATCTTACAAGAATGGACTTATCTGTTTTCTCAAATTCTCTTATTAATCCATATAAGAAGATCTCAACTTGTCCTAATTCTAGAGACTTTTTTATACCAGATTCTTCAATATTAAAATATTTCTGAGAGTTGTCCCTATCCACCACTATGTTCATATTTCTTGATTTAGAGAACTTATTTATAAAATTATTTATTCAAACGCCAAAAAAAGCAAGGTTTTTTATTCTTAATCTATTTGTATTTAATAATGATATCAAAACCAGAAGACTGGGTTATATTCTCAATGATTGCTCTAGTCTTATGGGGTTTTTGGGCTTTTTTTCCAAAACTTGCGACAAAATATATGGATCCTAAAAGTGTTCTAATATGGGAAGTTGTAGGATTCTTGATTGTTGGAGTTATTTTATTATTTATCTTTGGAGTAAAAGCAGATACTAATCCTAAAGGAGTTTTTTTCGCAATACTTACAGGAGTTGTCGGAGTTATTGCTACTTTATTATTCATGTATGCTATTAGCAAAGGAAAGGCCTCTGTCGTCGTTACAATGACTGCGCTTTATCCTATTGTAACAATAATTCTTTCTGCATTAATTCTTAAAGAAACAATTACTTTGAAACAAGCCATAGGGATATTATTTGCTATTGTTGGAATTATATTGATGTCTGTTTAGATATTAAGTTTTTTATTTGCTTGATTATTATTTTTTGCATTTCATGTTCTGATTTAAGAATTAAATAGGTATGAAAATAAAAAAAAAGTAAAAATTCAGTTAATAATTTCACTCTTCATCTTTTTCTTCTTTTCCAGATGATTTCAGAACTGCAGTCAAATAATTTATGGGTTTTATGTCTGTCACTACAGTTTTATGCACAATGTACTGTCCGTCTTTGCTCTTGAATACTCTGGACTCGATCAAAGGCATCTTTGATAACTGCTTTATTCTTTCCGGGCTTAATTCTTGCTTTAGCTCATGTTTTAGCTCTGTTTTTAGTTCTTGTCTTTCCATTTTTTCACCTCAGCTTTTATTGAGATCCAAAACTTACATTTTGATACCTCAATGGTTTAAAGTTGAAGCAGGCAAAGCCGCCCTAACTAATTGTTTTAGAAGTGCCAGGGGGTGGAATTGACTTGCCTGCATCACTCTTATACTGTTATTTGACATTAATATGAGTATCCTGCAATTTTCCAGAATTCTTTTGGCATTCCAGAATTTGCTTCAAACATGTCGAAAATCTTTCGCACTTTCTTCAACTTTTCAAAAAACTTTCGACAGGTTTGAAAATTATTGATTTGCCGACGCTATTTTAATGAGAAAAAATCAAAACCTTTAAATAGTGAAGTTTATTATTGTTTTTCAGTAGATATAATCATATAAAAAATATTAAAAAAAACAAAAAGAGATGGTCTTTCTTTATGGAGCAGGTTGAGCAAGAATTAGAGATCAATAATGAGAGGGATAATCCTGATGTAATTAACAATCCTGATAGTTCAGTAGATAAAAAAAAATCAGGTAGTTCAGCAAAAAGAGTGATAGGGACAAAGATAAATAAGATCGTGATGACTGGATTCAAGTCTTTTGCTTCTCGTACAGAATTATTGTTCGGAGACCAATTCAATGTTGTTCTCGGTCCTAATGGATCGGGTAAGTCAAATTTACTAGATGCCCTATGTTTTGTTCTTGGAAAATCTTCTTCCAAGGATTTACGTGCAGAAAAAGCTGCAAATTTAATATATAATGGCGGGAAGACAAAACAGCCAATGAAGTTTGCTGAAGTAAGTATTTACTTTGATAATAAAAACAAAAGTTTCCCTCTGGATTTCGAAGAGATAAAAATTTCAAGGACTGTTAAAGGAGATGGTCAAAGTAAGTATCAGATAAATGATAAGACTAAAACAAAGCAGGAAATTCTGGATCTTCTCTCAACAGCAAAGATAGATCCTGATGGTTATAATATCATAATTCAAGGAGATATTGTCAGATTCGTAAAAATGTCTTCTAACAATAGGCGGGAAATAATTGAAGAGATTGCAGGAATAGGAATTTATGAGGAACGAAAAGAAAAAGCTCTTCGTGAGCTGGAAAGAGTTGACGAGCGTTTAAAGGAAGCTGAAATCGTCCTGAGTGAACGCGAGAGTTATTTGAAAAATCTGAAATCTGACAGAGATCAGGCAATAAAATATAAAGAAGTGAATGATAAGATACTGAGCAGCCGTGCCAGCTATGTGAATATTCAAATTAAGAACAGAGAAAAACAAAAAGAACGGTTGGATAAATTAAATGTCAATGAACAGAATGAGATAAATAAGCTTTCTGAAGAGATCAAAAAGATACGCGAGTCAATTAACGGAAAAAAAGAAAAGATGGCTCAGATTACTCGAGATATAGAGCAGAGAGGGGAAGAAAGCCAGCTGAAGCTCAATAAGGAAATAGAAGCTTTGAAGACCGAAGTGATAACTTCAAAAGCAAGGATTGATTCTTTAAACTCTGAAATTAAGAGAATTGCTGAAAGAAAAGCAAATCTTAAAGATTCTTCTGATGAGATTGAAAAAAAGATAAAAGAATGCGCTGAAGATAATCAGCGTTTAGAGAAAGAAAAAACTTCAGTCATAAAAGATTCAAAGGATATTGAAATAAAACTTAAGGAGTTTAGAAAAAAGCATTCTCTTGATCAGGCAGGAGATATTGAAAAACAGATCGAGGATCTTGACAAGATCATTGAAGAAAAACAGAAAGAGGTTCAACAGCTTCGTGAAGAACAGCAAGCTCTTTTCCGTGAGAAAGACAGATTGGAATTCAAGCTCCAGTCAATTGATAATACCATGTTAAAAGTTGCACAAGTTGAAAAAGAAAATAAAAAACAGATTGAAGATTTGCAGAACAAGCGTGCAGAATTCAAGAGATCTGCTGTAGAATTAAACAAGAGATTAAGTGATGATTCTACTATTGCTGCCCAGCTGCAGAGCATGAGAGTAAAACAGCAGGCGTTAATGGAAGATCTTTCACGGCTTAAAGTTAAGTTTGCAACTGCGAGAGAAAAAGCAGCATCTAATAATGCTGTAAAAAGAATTCTTGAACAGAAAAAGTCAATTCCTGGAATCCATGGGACTGTTGGAGAATTAGGAAACGCTGATAATAAGTTTGCGCTTGCTCTTGAAGCCGCTGCTGGAAATAAGATCCATCATGTTGTTGTTGATACTGACGCAGTAGCTGCTAGATGCATCAAATATTTGCGAGAGAATAAACTAGGGTCTGCTACTTTCCTTCCGATTAATAAGATGAAAACTCCTGCAAAGGTTGATCTAAAACAAGTTCTTGAATCTAAAGGGGTTCATGGTCTTGCACTTGATCTGATAACTTGCGATCCTAAGTTTAAAATAATCTTCTCGCATGTTTTCGGAAACACAGTTGTTGTTGACAATATTGATACTGCCAGGCGAATAGGAATCGGAACCGCAAAGATGGCGACTCTAGAGGGAGATTTAGCTGAAATAACAGGAGCAATGCACGGCGGATATCGTGAGAAAAGCCAAGGAAGCTTCCAAACTAAAGGAATTGACGAGGAGATAAGCAAATCAGAATCTAAGATTGCAGAGCTGGATGGAACTATAAGCACTCTTGAATCAAAAAAACACGAAAACGAAGAAAGCATTGGTAAATTACGAGAGTTAAAAGCAACTCTTGAAGGTGAGATAATCAAGATTGAAAAATCATTGCATCTTGACTCAAGTGATCTTGATGCAAGTAAAAAAGAGAAATTATTAGTCATAGACCAATCAAAAGATTTAGATAAAAGAACAAATGATATGCAGACCAAGATTTCTGCTCTTAATAGAGATTTAGCAAATGCTAAGATGCAAAAACAAGACCTAAGAAATAAGATATCTGAATTGCGAAGCCCTACACTACTCGCTGAGTTAACTGCTTTTGAGCAGAAGCGCAAAGAATTAGAACAAAAAATCATAACTATTGATGCTGATATGAAAAATAATGATACTAAAGCAAATACTGTCTTTATTCCTGAAAGAGCAAGAACTATTAAAGTTCAAGAGCAGATAACTAAAGAACAAGCATCTTTTGAGAAGGAAATTACTGAGTTAAAGCAAAAGATTTCTGAAAAGGAGAAAGATCTTAAAGAACGAGAAAAAAAAGCTCGCGAGTTTTACGAGAAATTCAAAGCAAGCTTTGCTGAAAGAGGGAAATTACAGGAGCTTATACAAAAAGATGAGGAAAAAATCTACAAAAAAGAAGAAGAAATTAGAAAGATTGACAAAAAAATTAATGAGAGTTCAGTGCAAGTAGCAGAAATAAGAACTGTACTTGCTGCATTATATGAAGAATTCAAGAAGTACGGAAATGTAAAGTTACAAGATAAAACAGAAGAAGAATTGAAAAAACAGATTTCTGAGTTTGAAAATTTAATCAACAAGATGGGCAGTGTCAATATGAGAGCTCTTGAAATTTACGAAGCAGTTGAACGCGAATATAATTCACTAATGGAAAAGAAAGAGAAACTGAAAAAAGAGAAGGAAGATGTTATGGCAATGATGACTGAGATCGAGAGCAGGAAAAAAGATCTTTTCATGGAAACTTTTGATCTTATCAATCACAATTTCAGCTCAATATTCTCGAATCTTTCAACTAAAGGAAAAGCGTACTTGGAAATAGAAAATCCAGAAGATCCATTTGCAGAAGGAGTTAATATCAAAGTAAGATTATCAGGAACTAGATATTTAGATGTTAAATCTTTATCAGGAGGAGAACAGACAATGACCTCGCTAGCTTTTATTTTCGCAATACAAGAGAATGATCCTGCAAGTTTTTATGTACTTGACGAGATAGATGCTGCTCTTGACAAGAAAAATGCAGAAAAACTCGCGTACTTGATAAGGAAATACTCTGACAGAGCTCAGTACGTTGTTATAAGCCACAATGATGCTCTTATAAGCCAAGCAGACATTTTATACGGAGTTTCCATGGATGAACATGGGATGAGTAAAGTAGTCAGTATGAGGGCTTGAGGTTTTACTTAAAGAATCGCATAATAAAAGGATTTATTTTTTCAGTTGTTTCTATTCAACGGAGTCAAAAAGTATAACGGATAATAATTTTTGAAATGCTCTTTTGCATATTTTATATTGATTATTTTAAAGTATTTTTTCATCTTATTTTCAATCTCTTCTCTTAAGGGTATGGTAAAATTCCCTCCCTCATGTTTTAGCCGGGAATAGAAATACGAGTATTCTTTGTTGGTTAATGTTTTATTTTTCATAAGAGATTTTAATCCTTTAAACATGGCTGAAATGTCCACACTTTCTTTTTCGCAATCATAATAACACAGGTAAAGGTCAAGTCCAAAAGCGGTGTAAGGATGCGCATGTTTCTTTCTATTTTTTGCAATTACTTTTTTTGGATCCAACAGTTTACTGCTTCTTACAAATGTCCGCAATATAGCAATATCAGCTATTTTTGATATATTCTCTAGTATTACTGGAATATTTTTTGATCCAACTACATTAAGAACAGTGCATCCTAGTAATAGATCATATCGCTTGTCTGTGCTCATTGTTTTCCAATCTTCTTCCATAAATATCTCAGGTCCATGGATCATTGGCTGTTTTGATAATATTTTGTAGTTTTCTTTCTTAAAGTCAATTACTGTAACATTCATATTGTGTTTGTGGCATAATGATCTGAACTCTACTGTTGAGCCTAGTATTGCAACCTCACTTTTTCCGTGATTCTTTAATTTTATTATTTCTTTTTCAATGTGTTCTAATTCACTTGGACAAGGCCTTGCAGGTATTGCATAGTTTTTCCAGTCATGCACTTTTGTAAAAGCCCAAGAGTCTGCCATTATAAAAATAATTACTTTAGGATTTATAACTTTATACATTTCAAGCCAGCGAGCTTGACTAGCTCAACCACTTGTTCCAGAAGAACTCAAGAAAGATGATGCAACTTGATTACTTGTCGAACATGCGTAATCATTACCAGAACCGCCACAAGTGCCCATTGCGGTTTGTCGCGAAAGAGGAGGCAGAGGGATATCAATTGCTCTGTTAGTATCAATAATAGATCCTGATGCCTGATATTTTTTTCCTTCATATTCCCAATCTTTTTCAAAAGATCTAATGACATTAGCTCCAATCAACACCGATTCAAATGTATAAATTCTTTTAAAGTTAGACTCTCTTTCAAAATAAATGCTAGAGCGAGTTTCTATAATATCATAAATCACTAATAAAACATCTCTCTTTAATGAACAAGATAATTGATCTCCCTTAGAACTAGATAAAAGAACACTATTAGGTAAATCTTGATTTGCTAAATATCCATCCTTCAAACCTTTAGGAGTCTCTATTTTACCTGTGGCAACCCCTTTTATAAAAAATCCAGATTGGCAAGCACTAATCATTACTACTTTATCCCCCTTCATTGTAAACAAGTACTTCCTCAGATTATCTGCACTTATTAATTCACCATCATGAGCCATCAAGGAATTAGTCCCTCCGTGTGTGTTAATTCCAAAAATAAACAAATCTTGTTCAGTCATCTTAGACTGTGCATAATTCAACCTATCAATAACACGAGTCTTAAATGAGCTCTCATCGTTTATATCAAGATAATTAACACTATACACCTCACACTTAGGGCACTGTCTTAAGATCTGTACTAAAGGATAAACATGACCCTTAAGTGTTTTAATAAAATCATAACGATGCTGCCAATCACCACCTGAAACCAATAGAACAATTGTATTCTTATAAGGACCTCCAACCTTATCTGCTCTCCAATTCCCTCCCTCCATTGCCATCCCA
>CAZDUE010000019.1:0-17028 GCA_964508575.1 uncultured Methanosarcinales archaeon | reverse complement strand
CATCGACGAGCGTTACTGGGGGACGTCCCTTACGGGGAAGTAGCTCCTTCAAGAGCCTCATCTGGAATTTTGAAGATGCTATGCACATACTGCAATTCAAAACAATTTTAAACAAGCTCAAAAAGATTCTAATAATGGATAACAAAAAGATCGGGGTTCTATGCGTATTAGCTGCGAGTTTTATCTGGGCAATAGAAGTAATTCTAGTAAAATTCGCGTACAAAAACTCAGGAGCTCTTGAGACATTGATGATAAGAAATCTAATAATCGCGCTAATCGCGATAATTTATTTAGCAATCATGAACAGATCTTTTAGTTTTAACAACTTAAAGATTAGCAGAACAGAAATTTATAATATAACTATAATCTCAGTCATACTGACTGTTGCTGACGGATTTTTTTATTTTGGACTTGGAAAAGTATCAGCAGTCAACGGAGTTCTAGTAAGCCATATGCAGCCGATATTTATTGTTCTATTTGGATACTTTTTATTAAAAGAAAAACTCACAAAGTTTGATTATTATGGGATGTTAATAATGCTATTTTCAGCAGTTCTTGTGACTACGAAAAACTTTGATAATCTGCTTTTGCTGCAATTCGGAAGCTCTGGAGATTTTTTGATTTTAACAGCAGCATGCATCTGGGGATTGTGCGCTGTGCTGACTAAAAAATATCTGAGTAAGATTAGCGCGGCACATATTGTCTTTTACAGATTCATAACTGCATTTGTTTTATTATTTATTTATCTGTTTTCAACAACTAATCTGGCAGCACCTAACAATTACCAATTAGCTTTAGGAGTTGTCGTGGGAATAGGAATAATACTTTATTACGAGGGATTTCAAAGAATAAAAGCAGCCCAAGTATCTGCTCTCGAACTAGCATCTCCATTCTTTGCAGCAATCCTGGGATTCTTAATACTTAACGAGACAGTTACTGCATTCCAGATTATCGGAATACTATTCATGTTTTTAGGAGTTTATTTTTTAGCGAAGAGAGAATGAATCTACAATTACTTTAAATTTTTTCTAGTATACTCATAGATTTCTCCTTTGTTTAGCAGTTCAATTTCATGCTCCTTGCAAAACTCTTTCTGCTTTTTACCAGGAACTGATCCCGTGTAGATAACTTTTGCTTCTGGATTTTTTTCAAGAAGAAGCGAGCAATGCTCTAAAAACAAAAATTCCTCTTCACCATTAATACTTGGCACAGAATCATCCAAGAAATATAACTTCGCTTGTTCTCCTGATGTAAGAAAATCTCTGAACTCTCTTGAATCTTTGACTATTCTGTAATTTATATTTTTTCCTCTAAAATCATCTTGGATGCATTCGCTCCAGTTATTTCCATCCTCTAATATTAAAACATCAAGCATTTTTGAGAGTAAATACAGATGCTATATAAAATTTTCGTTTTGTTAACACTTATTAATAGTAAATAAATTAGCTTCCGGTAATGGTAAATATTATAAACCAAAGGTTCTAGTTTATATCATGCTAAAAGAAAAAGAAATGAAACAAAACAATGCAAGCCGCCATATCCCAAACTCTTACTGGAAAAGTAAATTAACACCTGAACAATATAAAATACTTCGTGATAAAGGAACAGAAATGCCTTTTTCTGGAAAGCACTTGAATGAAAAGAGAAGAGGAATGTTCAGGTGTGCTGGATGTTCTTCTGAACTATTTTCTTCAGATACAAAATTCGATTCAGGAACTGGCTGGCCAAGCTTCACAGATCCTGTGAATCGAGAAAATGTTGTACTAAAGGAAGATCGGAGTCTATTCATGTCAAGGATTGAAGTATTATGCAAGAAATGCGGAGGACATCTAGGACATGTCTTTAATGATGGTCCTCGCGGAAAAAACAGATTCTGCATAAACTCAACTTGTCTTGATTTTAAGGAGAAAAACTAGATTATCTGGAGATCATATCCATTTTTCTTGCAGTTTCTTTAAGCACATGATAGACATACTTGTTTAGTTGATCGTATTTTTTCTTTAAAGCATCAGAATCATGCCCTAGATTAAATATTTCATTTAAGGCAATAGCAACAGCCGGGCTTCTGTTTTTTCCAAACGTGCAGTGAACTAAGAGCGCTTCAATTCCACCTCTCTGAGTTTGAAAATCATTCAATATTCTTTGAGCAATATTTTCATTGAATAAAACATTTGGCATAACCTTCGAGCTGAAAGATCTCCCTGGCTCAATATCATCAAAGACATATTGTTTAATAACTTTATAAAAAGGAGATTCTATCAGCTGAGCGTCATAAAGATTAAATAGATTAAATTTTGAGAAAATTCTAATTGCATAAGTATTTATATCAGGCACGTGAACTCTTGCATCCTCTCTGGACATTATTAGCAGCTGCATTTTTACATCAGACTTATTTCAATTCAATTCTCCAGCTTCAAGTGTATTTGCAATAATGTGCACTCTCCGATTATCTGAGCTAAATACGATTGAATTATCTTTTATGAAAGTTATTTTCTCAAGAAATTAAAGCGTCTATTTTAATCTTACTGATTTTTATAATTCCAAAAAATATTTACGAAAAATCCAAAAGGTTTATATACTATAGCTGCCTATGGTCTACTATGACAACTACCATTCAGATAAGTGATGATCTTCAAAAAGAATTGGCAAGAAGGAAACTTTTTGATCGTGAGAGCTATGAAGAAATAATTTGGGATATGATCGAAGACATGCGAGAAGTGAATGAAGAAACAAAAAGAGACATAGCAAGATCGAAAGAAGAAATTAAAAAAGGAAAGACGCATAAACTTTCTGATATTAAAAAAGAATTGGGTTTGTAAATGTACGAAATAGAATTCTCAGATACTGCAAAAAAACAGTTCAAGAAATTAGAAAGAAATATTCAAGAGAGGATAATATCCAGCTTAGAAAGAATAAAAACAAGACCTGAAGCTTATTTAACAAAACTTGTTGGTTCGGATGAATATAAATTAAGAGTTGGAAATTACAGAGTAATTATTGAAATTAATAATGAAAAACTTATCATTCTCGTAATAAAAGTTGGACATAGAAAAAACATTTATGATCTCTAAATAAAATGAAAATACGCCAAAGCCCTGAAGACTTTATTGTTGAAGAGATGACCTCTCTGGATCTCAAGAAAGATAATGCTGCTTTCAAGATTTACTTTCTAGAAAAACATGACATTGAAACATTCAAGCTCCTTCAGTTGTTCTCAGAAAATAATAATCTCCCTCGAAAAGAGATTGCGATTGCAGGACTTAAAGATACTCATGCGTTAACTGGACAATATCTTAGTATTCCTTCAAAATATAATATTCGCAGTTCTCATCCTGATGCGAAATTGACTTTTGTCGGATATTCTGAGAGCGCAATAAAACTTGGAGATTTAGAAGGCAATAAGTTCATCATAACTGCAAGAGACATTGATGCTAAGGAATTTAAAAAAATAAATGAAAGATACAAATCAATATTGAAATATGGAATTCCCAACTATTTTGACTCTCAAAGATTTGGAAGTGTTGTCTTGAGCGAATCATCAAATGAAGAAAAACACAGAGAGAATTCATTTAGAGATAATTCTTTTATAATTAAGGAAATAATCAAAGGAAACTATGAGCAAGCAGTCAAAATATTCTTAACAACCTACCTTGAATCAGAGTCAGATATGATTAAGAAAGATAAAATAATGATGCATGAAAACTGGAAGAGTCTGCATCTCATTGTTAATAAAATAAGAAATAAACAATACCAAAATATTGTTCGAGAGTATCTAAGAACGAAAAACTGGATCAAAGCTTACAACATTGTGAATCCTAGTTTGCGGGAGCTATATGTAAGCGTTTATCAAAGTTATTTGTGGAATGAATGCATTAAAAAATTAATCCGAGTTAAAGTAAAAAGAGGAAAAATATTCAAAGTAAAATATAACATAGGAGAACTGCTTTTTTACGAAGATCTTTCAGAATCTGAAAAGAGCGAAATTCCTGAAAAATTCCAGACAATAAGCGAGAGATTGAAAACTAAAGAATATGAAAAAGAAATAATTTCTAAAATTTTAGAGTGTGAGAAGCTTGAGCTGAAAGATTTTTCAAATATACGAAAAAAGACAAGAAATTTTTTCAAGACACATGAGCGCAGTACACTAATTCATCCAGAAAACTTCAAGATTCATGATCCTGAACGAGACGAGTTCAACAGAGGAAAATACAAAATAAAAATTGAGTTTTATCTTCCCAAAGGAAGCTATGCTACTGTTGTGATAAAAGGATTGTTTAGGGAATGATGTATTCTGATGATTAAAAAAATCTAAATATCTTATTGCATTGCCTGATACTTATTGTACCACTCCACAATAATACTTGAACTATTTATAACTTATCAAATACAGCGATAAGAAAATAATTAATAAAAATGCAAGTTTTAAAGAAAAAATCGAAAAGTTTATAAGGAACTTTGATTTAAAGCATAAAATCAACTTTGGGGGATGGCTTAAAGAGCTAGCAACATATGATTATTAATATGAAGTATTATATGATTTGTATGTGCTATTCAAAAGCCAACTCAAAGCGGGGTGAACAAAAATGAGTAAAAAGAATGAAATGGGAAAAGTAGGCGTTTGGACCTTTACAATCGGTGTAATTCTTGCATTACTAGCAGGATTAGTTCCAACTTCATGGGGAATGGCTGGACTTATTACAGCAGCACTTGTTGTACTGGGATTAGTAGTAGGATTTTTAAATGTAACAGAAGATGAGACACAAGGATTCTTGACTGCTTCAGTATCAGTAATGATTGCACTATTCACAGCAGGAGCAGCAATCCAGTCAAACATTGCAACCTTAGGCGTTGTTGGAAAGTATTTATGGAGCATAATGGCTAACATAAACATATTCGTCTTCCCTGCAACAATCGTTGTAGCAGTAAAGGCAATATACGCTTTAGCTAAGGATTAAATTCCTTAAATTTTTTATTTTTTTTTCTAATTTTTTAAATGATGAATAATTCTTAAAAAATTAAGAATAACCAGACATAAAACTCAAGAAAAATCATATTATAGCATTACAAAAATGGTTGATATACACACATTGAATTATCAAATGGAATACTTTACAGTTCTAGAGGATTTAACTGATGGAGCGCCAAATGGCAGACTAACAAAAGTTTCATTTTCAAATGACTCAGACTTCTTTTCATGGTATGCACGAAATCAAGAATTTCATAAAGTACATTACCAAGGATATTCTTATCAAGAAGCTAGAAGAGTGTGGAGAGAACTTGATGCAAGGAGATTAAAAGAAAAGGAATTACCACAACAATCAGTTACTCTGGAAAGCAGATTGTGATTTTATTAATATATCTCCTACTTCTTTAACTCACTCGCCTTTTTATTATCAGCTAATATTAGAGCGATCTTTGCCACAAACTTTGTTGCATTTTCAAAAACTTCTTGCAATCTTCTATCAGTGTAGGTTTTAATCGCTGAGTATCTTGCAATGTAACTTTCTTTTTTAGCATCTTCAAAATAATGAATGTATTCGTCCTCAAAAAGTTTTGCCTAACCTATCTGCAGAATTTCAAGTAATCTTAATTGGTTTTATTTGTAGGATTTATTGTAGGAATTATAATTTTTCCGCTCCATTCGGTTATTTCTGAATTATTTAAAAAAAAGACCCATTAATTTTATTAATATTACTCCTCATCCTTGCCAAACAAAAGTTATATAAATCTCTTGAAACTCTTTAATGGAAAATAAGACATTATAAGATTATTAGAACATAATCAATTATATTAAGTGATAAAACCATACAATAAAATTATACAATCGGGGGATGGGAAATGATTCAGATACAGTATATAGCAATTATTATAAGCTTGTTAGCTTTAGTTTATTCAGCATATTTGTCATTTAAAATTCTTAGATGCTCGCAAGGATCAGCAAAAATGCAGGAGATTTCTGATGCTATCAGAGAAGGAGCAATGGCTTACATGAAACGCCAATATACTACAATCGCGATCTTTGCAGTAATAATAACAGCAATACTTTATTATTTATTCGGAATTGCAGTTGCTTCTGGGTTTTTATTCGGAGCAATTCTTTCTGCAATCTCTGGATTTGTAGGAATGAGCATTTCTGTCAGAGCTAATGTTAGAACAGCAGAGGCAGCAAAAAAAGGATTAAAAGAAGCTCTCGCAGTCGCATTTGAAGGAGGAGCAGTGACTGGAATGACAGTTGTAGGACTTGCTCTCCTCGTGGTCAGTGTTTTTTACGCCATCTTTAAAGATCCTGCAATGCTTGTCGGTTTAGGATTTGGGGCTTCGCTAATATCACTATTTGCTAGAGTTGGAGGAGGAATTTACACAAAAGCAGCAGATGTGGGTGCTGATCTTGTGGGAAAAGTAGAAGCAGGAATTCCTGAAGATGATCCAAGAAATCCAGCAACAATCGCAGACAATGTGGGTGATAATGTAGGAGATTGTGCAGGAATGGGTGCTGACTTGTACGAGACTTATGTTGTTACATTACTCGCGGCAATGCTTATCGGAGTTCTCCCTTCAGTATCTTCAAAATTTAACCAAGCTGTGGAATTTCCACTAATATTAGGATCAATTGCAATAATTGCGTCAATAATAGGAACATGGTTTGTCAAGTTAGGAAAATCAAAAGATATAATGGGCGCATTATACAAAGGACTTATAGTTTCAGGACTTGTAGCAGCAGCAGGATTTTATTGGGCTGTGAAATACACAAAAAATCCAATAAGCTTATTTTATGCCGCACTTGTGGGCTTGATAATAACTGTTCTTATCAATGTAATTACTGAGTATTATACAAGTACAAAATACAGACCTGTCAAGAGAATAGCAGAAGCATCTCAGACTGGAGCAGGAACTAATTTAATTGCAGGACTCGCCGTTGGAATGGAATCAACAATTGTTCCTGTACTTGTAATAGCAGCGGGAATAATCGCATCTTATTATCTAGCTGGAATTTACGGAATATCTATTGCAGCAGTAGCAATGCTCTCATTAACAGGAGTTATAATTGCTCTAGACAGTTATGGACCAATAACTGATAATGCTGGAGGAATTGCAGAAATGTCAGGATTAAACTCACGAGTAAGAAAGAATACTGACGCCCTTGATGCTGTTGGAAATACAACAAAAGCAGTAACAAAAGGATATGCTATAGGATCTGCAGCTCTTGGTTCATTAGCATTATTCGCAGCATACACTCAAGAAATAGGAAATTTCACAACAAAGCCAATTGTATTTACTTTAACAGATCCTGCAGTTATTGTTGGATTATTTATCGGAAGCATGCTGCCTTTTGCATTCTCTGCAGTCTTAATGACAGCAGTAGGAAGCTCTGCTCAAGAGATAGTTCTAGAAGTACGAAGACAATTTCGAGAGATAAAAGGAATAATGACTGGAAAAGAAAAACCAGAATACGGAAAATGTGTCGATATTGTAACAAGAGCTGCTCTGAAAAACATGATTGTTCCTGCACTTATCGCAGTTATTGTTCCTCTTACAGCGGGATTATTATTAGGACCAAAAGCTCTTGGAGGACTTCTAATAGGAGTGATATTATCAGGATTGATGATGGCATTATTCATGAGCAATACTGGAGCTGCATGGGATAATGCAAAGAAGTACATTGAGAACGGACATTATGGCGGAAAAGGAAAAGATGCTCATAAAGCAGCAGTTGTCGGAGATACAGTCGGAGACCCTTTCAAAGATACTGCTGGACCTGCACTAAATGCATTGATTAAAGTAATAAATACTTTAACAATCGTGTTTGTACCATTATTTGTAATGTACGGAATGAATTTGCTTTGAAATATTTGAAAATTTTATTTCAATATTTTTATTATTTATTTTTTATCATTTTACATATTAAAGTAAAAGAAAGGTGAAATCATGAAAAAAACTAAAAAAACAATCTTTACTATTTTTATTTTATTAATAATTTCAAGCTTATTCTTAACTGCCTGCGAAAAACAAAATCAGAATAAGCTGCAGCAGATAACTCAAGATAAACCAATTATTGGCGGAGAAAGAGATGGAAGAGGATGTTTAGGTCCTGCAGGATACTCTTATGATGAGAAAGTGAATGCATGCATAAGAAAATGGGAATTAAATGATAATCAGAAAGAAGCAGCAAGAATTGCCGTTGAATCTGTTGGTTATGAAAAAGGACTTACTATTACTGATGTTTTAGCTGCAAGATGCCCTGGATGTTTTACTGTCACACTAAGAAAAATAAATGATGAAATAGTAACTATTTCAATGACTAATTGGGAAGTTGATGAAAAAAAATAAACAAACATGAAAAAATTCAATGAGCAGAATCAATCAATTCCTCGGAAATAAATTATGGCTTTCTCCAATGGAAGGAGTTTCTGACCTGGGATTCAGAACAATATGTCATAATCGTGGAGCAGATCTTACATTTACAGAGATGATTCGAGGATCTTCGTTAATTAAAGATAATAAAGCAACACTTGATCTTGTCGATAGTTTTGATTCATCAGTACCAACAGGAATACAACTTTTTGTTACAAAAAAAGAAGTTCTGAAAAAATCTCTGGACATGATTAAAAATGGGATTAATAATAACGATGGAAGATTTTCCAATCTTTCTGTTGTTGATTTGAATTTTGGATGCCCTTCTGAAGAGATCATTAAAGTTGGAGGTGGTCCTGCAATGCTCAAGCGATTAAGCAAGATGCACGAAATTCTTACTGTGCTAAAAGAAAATTCTCCACTGGTTTGCGGAATTAAGATTAGATTAGGATTGAACAATTTTGAAAAAAATCAGAAAATTTATTTGAAAGTATTGAAAATAGCAAACAAAGTTAAACTGGATTACATGACAGTGCATCCTAAATCTGCAACTGACAGGTCAAATGTTCCGATAGATCTTGTTGCTTTATCCGAAATCATTCAAAACGCTGAAATTCCAATTGTAGGAAATGGATTTGTTAAATCTGGAGAAAGTGCAAAGAAAATGTTTGATCTTGGCTGCAGCGCAGTAATGATTGCTCGAGAATCAACAATAAATCCCTGGATTTTTGAGGATATAAAACTTGAATTATCTGGACAAAAAAAAACAGAACGAACAAAAAATGATTACGAAACAGCTTGGAAAGAATATGAATCAATTGCAAAGGGAAATTCAAAACAAAGTTTGAAAGAAAATGAAAAAATGAATGGAAACAACTACGAAACAAAAGAAAAGTTCTATAATTATCATAAACTAATATTTCAGCTTCGAATTAAAGGAAATCTAGAATATCATGCACCTTCTAAAATAATGAAATGGGTTTGATTGAGTTTAGATTTAAGACTCACTCTTCAAATAATTCTTTGAAGTTCTTTGGAAATCCCTGCAAGTATAATAGTGCTAGCGGAACTGCCCAGTTTGCTGATCTCTCAACAAAATCCCAGATCGGCTCGCCTGAAATCGGTCTTATGAGTGCTGTGGAAAAAGCCCAGATTGCTGCCCAGATTAAAACTGATTTTATTGGATGTACTAAAGCAATGATTGCGATAATTATGTCAAATATCCCTATTAAGAATAATAAACTCTTTGCAGTTACTTCAGAAAATCCTACAGCAGTTATGTAATGAATCCAGCTTTGCTTTATAAGAATCGCAAAAACTCCGTGACCAAGAAACATTCCAAATATTCCAATCCTTAATATCCATTCTGCTTTTTCTTTATCATCAATGCTAAGCCATTTTTCCTTTAAATTAATCATGATATACTTTATTGAAATTCAATTTATATACTTTGTGAATAACAATTGTTAAGTATTTGGGCTGATTGCAAATTAAAATCAAGGTTTTAAGATCAAAAAATACAATCAGAAAAATGATTATAGGAATACAAAATCAATCGAAACCAATTCATTTTTCTTAAAAATCACTCGTAAGATTTAAATACCCCTTATTAATTCTCCCAGAGTATGGCAAGATTGAGAAAGTTCGTGGCTTATAGAACACTAGAAAGAGCTTACACTAGAAAAAGCAAGTATAAATCAAAGCAGTTCGTAAGGGCCTGTCCTCCTTCAAGAATTGTAAAATTCACATTCGGAAACCAGAATAGAGAATATGACTATGCGATTAACTTGATTTCTAATCAAACAATCCAAGTAAGAAGCAATGCGCTTGAAGCTGGAAGACAAACATGCACTCGATTACTTGAGAAAACCGCTGGAAAAGATGGATGCTTCTTGAACTTAAGAGCATATCCTCATCATATTCTTCGAGAGAATCCTTTAGCTACAGGAGCAGGAGCAGATAGAATGAGTACAGGTATGAAGCGTTCATTCGGAAAACCAATAGGAGTTGCTGCGCAAGTCAGAGAAGGACAAATAGTTGCAACTTTAAAAGTGAATAAACAGCATTTAGATTCTGGAATGAAAGCATTGAAAAAATTCTCGTACAAAGTTCCATGTTCATGGAAGATAGAAGCAGTTGCATTGGCTAAGTAGATCTAATTTATATGCCTGAAATTTAAAAAAAAGCAAGTTTTAAATAATACTATTGCACTAATTATTTTAATCATTATTTAATTTCAAAAAAATGAAAAAAGAGGGACAATCGTGACAATTCCTGCAAACTACATAATAAGTGCTTTTAGACAACAACATCAGCTTCTAGAAAATGAGAAAAAAGCATTAGAAGAAGAATTTGCGAAGATAAAACATCAAGAAGAGGCACTTAGACAGCATGAGGACTGGATTGAAGGAATAATTCACCTGCTCTCTCAGATAGAACACCATGATGATTATCTTAGTCGTCAAATAGTAGCTAAAATCGCAAATGAACATCACCACGTACAAGCTCAGGATATATACAAGAGCTTAGAGGAACTTAAGCGAGATAGAGACACACTTAAAAAAATTCAAGACCAATTAAACCAGCTTCAAGGAAAAGAGGAATACGAAGCTAGAACTCTATCACAAGCAAATTGGAAAGTTCGAGAATTGTTTAATCACGTACTTGAGACAACAGAAAACACAATAAAAGCAACAGAATCTGCTTTCAAGCAAAACCTTGGATTAAAATAAAGATCTAAGCAAAACAGTTACAGCAGTAGAAAAAAAATATACAATTCGCGATATTTTAAACATTAATCTTCGAATTTTACAAATACTTTCTGCTACTCTCTCGCAAATATTATAAACTTTCCAGCAATACCATTATCATGTCTCTGGAATCTGTTATCAATGCTCTGAAAAATGGATTGCGAACTGGATTGAAAAACAGAATGGTTAATTCAGCTGAATGGATAGATGAACAAGTTCTTCGAGAGTATTCTAAGATCACAAAGAAATGGGAATGTAAAGGCAAGAGCAGATACACGTTAGCCAATGCATTTGCATTAACTTCATGGTTTTCTGGAATTTACAACGCAGTATTTTTTAATTATTTAACAACAAACACTGCAGTTCTAATTGGAATTGCAAATGGAACAGATATTGGAAGAAATGTTGCAGAACCATTGCTTGGAAGAAAAGAAGAAACTGATAGCACTATTGCTGAACCGCATCTTGTTCTTTACCACTATAAGCAGTTTGCAGATATTGCAAGATTTCCACTTTTAATAGGAGGAATGATCTTAATGATAAAGAGCGCTTCAGAATTTTATGATTATTTTACAAATAAAAATCCAGAATCATTAAACTTTGCTCTTTATGATTCCTCGTTAGGATATAACTTTTTTGCAACTGCTACTTCAATGTACATAAAAGAATCAAATCCTAAACTTATTGATAAAGATCCTGCATGGAAACAGGGCTGCGAATTTTTGAAGGGCAAGATTGGTGGTTTGCTTCCAAATTATGATTATGTTTCAGCCAATCTCCAAATTTCCCCAAAAACCTTATAAATACTGCTATTTACTATAAGTATAGTTTTAAGTATTTATTTTAATTTTTAACAACTCTTAACAGGTGGAATAATGGACATCAGAAATATTCAAAAAACAGGAAGAATGTATTATGTTTACTTGCCAACAAACTGGGTTAAAAAACATGGAATCTCTAGCTCTTCAAAAGTAAGCGTAGAGCAAAACAGCACAGGAAGTTTGACAATAGCTCCTGAGCTTATTGAGAAAAAACCAAAATCAATCGAGTTATCAGTAAACGAAGAAAATATCCAAATTCTACAGAAACTGATAATGGCCTGCTACATAAATCCTGCTAATTCTTTCAAAATAAAATTAAAAACAGAAATGGATGTTGCAAGATTGTTGCAGCAAAAAAAACTTTTATCTATCGAACTGGTAGAAATGGATAAAAAAGCAATAATCTGCGAATCAAATGTCTCACTGGATGCACCTGAATTACTCCTGAAAACAATGGTGAGAAAAGCCAAAAACTTGCTGATGCTAATGCTGAAAGATTATGATTATGAACTTGTCGAGAGATACGAAGAAGAAATAGATCGAAGCAAAATATTGATTGAAAAATCTGTAATATCTGGACTTACATATAATAGAATAACCAAACTCAAGATGATTGAACTTCATTATATCTCATTACTAGCAAAAAGCCTTGAACGAGCAATAGACCATTTGATACACATAAGAGCAGAAGACTCTGAATTTCTAAACGCTCTTGTGGAATCTTTTGAAGCAGTCCGAGAACTAGTTGAAAATATAGAATCATTAAATTATGTTTCTGGCCTCGAGTTAGTAAGAAAAGTTGAAAAAATACCCTCAATCCAGCCCAGCAATGTCGAAACATCTCATAAATCCAGAATAAAACAACACTTAACAGATATTTCTGAAGTTCTATTAGATTGGGCAATAACTAAGGAGATAAATTGATTAATTTTTAGAATAATCAAAATCTGCCTGTTGCTTTACAGAATCGAGACAATCACAAATGCGCTTAACAAAACTCTCATCTCCTTTGATTCTTATCTCGCTTTTTTCTACTTTTCCCATAATAACGTTATAATCTAAAGTCACTTCACCTTCGAGAGTTCTTAGATACCTATATAATCTTTGATTATTTCTGGAATCATTAAAGAGAACAAAAGTAGCAGAGCATCTCAGCTGTAAAATAGCGTAGTCAATATCATGAACTGTACTTTGTCTTTGCAGCCACTTATATTCTGAAGGCAATTCAATACAGATAATGGTTAATGAATCTTCTAATGTTTGAGTCATAATTCTTCATAATTCTTGGGATGCTCTGTTATTAATAGTTTTTGATTGCTTTCTTGATTACTTAACTTTTACCTTAAAAAACTCTATACTATCTATACTATACTTACCTTAGTCTTTAAAAGAGACGTTGGTTTGCCATAACCATATTTGAACTATATGAAGCTATCATATGTGAAGGGTGCGATAATGAATCAGAAACTACTTGAAGAAATAAAAGATGCAGAAAAAAGAGCAGAAGAACTCCTTGTTGAAGCTGAAAAAAAGAAAGAAAAAACAGTGAAAGAAGCACGTCTTGGATCAGCAAAATCATATGAAGAAGAGCTTAGGTCTATACAAAAAAAGAGCGATGAAAAAATAAAGCGAGAATTAAAAACAATAGATAAAGAAAAAAGAGAGATAATCCAATCATACAATGAAAAATCCGAGCTATTAGCAAAAGTAATATCCAAGAGCAATACGAAAACAGTCAACTTTATCATTTCTGAACTGGAGAAAAAAATATGAAGCCAGCAAGCATGATAAAAGTAAGTGTAACTGGTCCAAAGACTGCACTACCATTAATAATAGATGAATTACACAAATTAAAGCTTCTCCATATAGTTGATCACAATAAAGAGAATGACCTTGATATAGGAACTGCACTGCCAATAGCTTCCCAGCTTTCTGAAATACTAATAAAAATAAGAAGTATATGCTCATACTTGAACATTGAATTGAAAAAAGAGCCAGATCTTGAAAAGATAGATGTAAAAAAACCAGAATATGAAGCATACAGCTTAGGTAAAGTATCAAGAGAATTATATAATGAAGTAACACTTAAACTAGGAAAAGCAAAAGAAATAGAAGAAAAAATTGCAGAAAGAAAAACCACCATCCCTGATCTAAGAATATTGAACGAGCTTCAGATAAATGTAGAAAACCTTTCAGGTTATAAAAAAATAGCGTGCTTTTTTGGAAAGATAAACTCTGATGAAGATAAAATAATAAGATCAATTGAAAAAATAACAAAAAACTTCGAAATTCAAACTGCAAAACTTCCAAAAGGAAATGCAATCGCACTATATGTTGAGAAAACAAAAGAAAAAGAAACTTTAGAAGTATTATCAAATTTTGGGTTCACACAAATAAACATTCCCAACTATATAACATCAGGAAGTGCAGAAAAAAACATACAGAATATTGAAAAAGAAATTGAAGCATTAAAAAAGCAACACTTCGAGGTTGAAAATGACCTTCAAGAAATAAGCAGTAAATGGGAAAACTTTCTGATATTCAACGAGCGGCTATTGTCCAGAGAAATTGAAAAAGCAGAAGCACCATTAAGATTTGCAGATTTTCCAAGTGCATTCACAGCAGAAGGATGGATTCCAGAACAAGAATTCGGAAAACTAAAAGTCAGATTAAATAAAGCAGCAAACAACCTTGTTCATATTGATAAAGAAGAAATAACAAAAAAAGACAAAACACCGGTAAAACTCGAGAATAAAGGAATTGTGAAGCCGTTTGAATCACTCCTTGAGTTATACACTATTCCAAAATATCGGGAAATTGATCCTACATTCATGACATTTTTAACATTCCCCTTATTTTTTGGATTCATACTTGGAGATATTGGCTACGGGATTACAACACTGTTCATGTTCATAATTTTGAAAAGAAAGATAAAATCCCCTCTGCTTGACGTAATGTTAATAGCTTCCATAAGCAGTATCATATTCGGGTTCATATTTGGAGAGTTCTTTGGAGAGGAGATAACACTAAACCTCTTCGGATATGAGCTTCATGGGCTTTTAGCAAGAACTCATGATCTTAACACATTACTAATGATTGCAGTGATCATTGGAATGATTCACATAAATCTAGGACTAATTATAGGATTTATCAATGAACTTCATCATGGATTTTTCCACGCATTTTCTGAAAAAATAAGCTGGATACTTTTACAACTTGGAGTTGGACTAATCGCCTTGCACTATCTCAGCCCTTCAGGAGCTCTTGCACTATACTCAGGAATAATACTTGCACTAGTATCAATAGTCTTAATAGTAAAAGCAGAAGGAATAAAAGGAGCGCTCGAACTTCCTGCAATCTTCGGAAACATACTAAGTTATGCAAGACTCATGGCAGTAGGAGTTGCCTCGGTCTATCTTGCATTAATTGTAAACGACTTTGCCCGAGAATTCTTTCATAAAGGAGGAATATACACAGTATTCGGAGTGCTAATATTATTAATTGGACATTTAATAAACATTGCTCTTGGATTACTAGGCGGATTTTTACATTCAATAAGACTGCACTATGTGGAATTTTACTCAAAATTTTACAAAGGCGGAGGAACCAGATACAACCCATTCGGACAAGACAAAATGACAGAACAGGAATAAACTAAGTCAATAAAATAAAAAAAAATCAAATTATGAAAAAATCATGGTCAATAATGTTATTGATAATAAAAATAAAAAAAAGACATAAAAACAATAGAAAAAACAAACACAGGAGTTGATAAAATGGCAGTTGAAATCGGAACAGGACTTATAGCAATTGGAGCAGGTCTTGCAGTTGGCTTGAGTGCTATCGGAGCAGCAATAGCAGAAGGATCTATTGGAGCAGCAGCAGTAGGTGCAATGGCAGAAAAAGAAGAATTATTTGGTAAAGGATTAATAATGACTGTTATCCCAGAGACTCTTGTAATCTTTGGATTGGTTGTTGCAATAATGATAATAGGATTAGTCAAGTAAGCTAAGGCGGAAAAATGGGACTTAAAGAAGTAAAGCAGGAGATAATTAATGAAGCTAAGAAAAAAGCAGAGATTACCAACAAGCAAGGACTTCAGGAAGTGGCGCTGATAAATAAAGAGCTAAATACTAAGATAGATGCTGCAAGAAAAGACACAGAAAATGAAGCTGAACGACACATCATTGAAATGAAAAAACGAGATATGAGCTCTGCTGAACTTCAAGATAAAAACATTTAGCTTGATATGAAGAAAAAAGCAGTGGACAAAACTTTCTCTGATGCCTTGAAAAAGCTAGAGAAAGAATCAAGCGAAGACAGAAGAAAAAGATTCCAGAGAATACTTGTAAAAGCATCTGATGAAATGGAAGTTGCGCGAGTCTATTGCAATAAATTGCATGAATCTGATGCTGCTGAGGCAATCAAAGCAAGCAAGATAAATGCAAAAATTTCAAATATCAATATTTCTGGAGGACTCATTATTGAGAACACAGAAGAAACAGTCAGCTTAGACTACAGCTACGAAACTTTGCTTCAACAAATTCGTGAAAGCTTACTTGCAGATATTGCAGCAAAACTTTTTGCAAATATCAAGGGGGATGAAGAATAATCTAAAAAAATAAAGATAAAAAATGATTAACAACTCAAGAACGACAATCAAGCTGAAAAAATATCCCTACACGTATGCAAGGGTTGCTGCAATGAGAAGCAAACTCATAAACAAACAGCAATATCATAAGCTCATAAAGATGGAACTAAACAGCCTGATAAAATTTTTAGAGGAAGAAACAAATTATAAAGAACAGATTGATAAACTTGCGATAAATTACTCAGGAGTTGATCTTATAGAACACGCTTTGAATGAAAATCTTGTAAAAACAGCAGAAAAATTAAGAAGAATCTCCCCTCCTGAATTGAAAGTTCTTATAAACTCTTATGTTCTAATATATGATATTGAAAACATAAAGACAGTACTTCGAGCAAAAAAAGGAAAATTTTCCAATGAATATACTGAATCATTGATAATACCTGCAGGAACAATAAGCAAAGAATCTTTGCTTGAGCTTCTGAAAAAAGAAAGCATTATTGATATTGCAAAATCC
>CAZDUE010000018.1:12018-17353 GCA_964508575.1 uncultured Methanosarcinales archaeon | reverse complement strand
AAATTTGTTAATTTAAGCTTAGTTCTGCTTATTATTTGAAAATTATCAAGTTCATCCTTTGCAAATTTCATCTCCATTTCAGGAAGTTCCTTATTAATCCAAGTAAATCTAATTGACACATTATTTTTCAAATAATCATATGCTTCTTGTATTGAATCAGTCTGCTTGCAAACAAACTGTTTTTTTAATTCATTAAATAATATCTCGAATTTATCATAATCTAACTTTTCAATAATCATGTCAATATCTTCAGTTCCTCTAGTTCTTCCACAAGCAATTGCTAAGAATCCTGAGACTATAATGTACTTGCAATGTTTTTCTATTATTCTACAGAAATCCTCGCAGAATACATCCAATATGTTTCTATCTGATACTTCTCGGTTCATGATGATGGATTAGTCTGTGAATTTATAAAATTATTCTAAATTCCGATAAATCCAGGATGATTCTTGTATCTTATAGCATCCTGAGCATCACCGATAAATGGTTTATCCTTAAAATAATCATTCTTGTTCCCAGCAACATGAACTTTTACTTTTCCTGTGTAAACGCCATTTATTTTTTCATGATCATTTCCGAAGACATGAACTACGCGGAATCCGAATTCTTCAAGAGAAGGTTGAAGATGATATACTGCTCTCCATATAATATCGACATCATTATTGCTTAACAAAGCAAGTTTCATTGGTTTATCATATTCTTCTCTCTTTGCGTTGATAAGTCTTGGATTTATGTGAATCTTAGGAAGTAAATAATCTACAACATCTTGAAAATTAACTCCTGTCAAAACTCTAGCAAGACCCTCAAGATCTCGAGTATGATCTCTATTCTTCAGTTCTTTCAAAACACCTGAACCTCCATAATAAGCAAGCATTACCCACTTTTTGATATTATTAAGTCCAGAACTATTGCGCAGTGCATAAGAATAAAGCTCAAAATGAGATCCTATGGTAATAAGAGTATTATCAAAATCACAAAATGCATCAACTTCTTCCTGTGCTTTAATAATTTGATCGTCTAAAGTTACCATCAGTGGATTGAATTGACTTATTATTTATAAAAGGTTCCAAAACTTAGAGCAGGACAAAAATAAGCAATAAAGAATTGTTTGTCCTGCTATATTCAGTCGCTTCTGCTCGGAACTTTGCTTTCTGCAAAGTTTAGTTACGGTTTTCTTAAAGGTAATTATTGTCCGCAACTAAATAATAAGATATTTATAATTGCAAATCTTTTTACAAATATGAATACAACTAAAATTGTTAAATCCGTAGATTTTGACGAATTTAACAGAATAATTTCGGATTATGAAACTAGAATAAAAGTTGGTCCCCATGCTTTGGATCATTTAAGTAATGCTCAGAGAGGACTTTTTAAAGAACAAGAAGTAGTGAATATTTTAGTAAGACAGGCACCAAAAGGGATTGGTCTTCAGAGAAATGGAAGATATGCTGCATTTTTTAAAAGAAAGATAGGTTATATGAAAATCATATTTGAACTGAAGAAAGATAGGCTGGAAATAATAACGTTTATAAATACTGATTCCCTTCCTAATATTAAACGTTTAGATGATGAAAAATGAAAACCAAACATCTTGAAGCACTAGGAGAAGGAGAATACACTTATGATTACTCTAATGATTTGCTTTTATTTAAAATAAAGAATAGAAATTATGCAAAATCTCTTGACTTTGATAATCTAATAATTGATATTGACGAAGAAGATTTCATAACAGGAGTAAGAATATTTGATGCATCTAAATTATTTAATATACCAAAAATGGCATTAAAAAAAATAGATTCTTTTAGCTTTAATGCAAAAATTGAAGATAAAATCATAACTTTACAGCTTCAGTTTATACCTATTCTTAGAAACAAGCGCTTGATAAAGCAAGGTGAAAATATAATTAGAGAAGCTATAGGATCAAATATAAGAAATTCTGAAGTTGTATGCACTATAGCGTGAATTTAACGTATGTGCATAGTATCTTCAAAATTCCAGACGAGCCTCAATAAGGAGCTGCGTCCCTGTAAGTTCAGTCACACTGGCATGCAATACTGAAAGTATTGCTCGCGAGTTACCGCATGTCTTTCTTGCGAGCGAATCATTCGATTCGCATGCGGGTGTTCGGAACTTTTAGCTACGCTAAAAGGGACAACCCCTCGCGACGCTCGTCGATAATTTTTCTTGATTGAATTTTGACCTTATGATGCTTGCACATACCTATATTCCGATAAATCCTGAATGATTCTTGTATCTTATAGCATCCTGAGCATCACCGATAAATGGTTTATCCTTAAAATAATCATTCTTGTTCCCAGCAACATGAACTTTTACTTTTCCTGTGTAAACGCCATTAACTTTCTCATAATCATTTCCAAAAACATGAACTACTTTAATGCTCATTTCTTCAAGGGACGGACTTAAATATTCTACAGCTCTCCATATTAGCTCGGTATCATTCTTGCTTAAAAGTGCAAGTTTCATATTTTCGTCATAAACTCC
This sequence comes from uncultured Methanosarcinales archaeon, assembly GCA_964508575.1. Taxonomy (GTDB): domain Archaea; phylum Nanobdellota; class Nanobdellia; order Woesearchaeales; family CAZDUE01; genus CAZDUE01. The sequence continues at coordinate 14,851 of CAZDUE010000018.1, read as the reverse complement.
TTTTTTTGCATTTATAATTTTGGGATTAATACGCATTTTCGGAAGAAGATAATCAACAGCATCCTCAAAACTAACTCCCTTTAGAATTTTAGCAAGTCCCTCAAGATCTTTAGTGTTGTCCCATTTTAGTCCATCTTTTGCAAGGCATGAAAGACCATAGTACGCGAGCATGAGTCCTTTCTTTACTAATTCTAATCCAGAACTATTTTTTACAGCATAAATATGAAGCTTAGAATGCGAACCAATAGTAATTAATGTCCTATCAAAATCACAAAAAGCATCAACTTCATCTCTTACTTTAATGACTCGTTCATCTAAGGTTGCCATTTAATGTGGAAATAATTGATTATTAATAAAAATATCCAAAACGTTTAAAAAGAATAGGTTAAATCTGTTTAATAGATGCCGCAGTGGCATACACAGAACTGCTGTTCTGGTCGCCACTTCGTCCATTGCTAATGCCGCAGTGGCACAATCTGGTACTGCGCGGACATGGTTTTTCTGAGATCATGGTGTATGATTGCTAAACAGATTGTATGATCTGCAAAGATCCCGTTTCCTTACGGATACAAAAAATTGAACACCTGCCGTGGTGGCACAATCTGGTACTGCGCAGGATTGCTAATCCTGTTTCCTTACGGATATCCCAGTTCAAATCTGGGCCACGGCGTTCAATTTTTGTACACAAACCTTTGGTTTGTTGTATTCCAGTTCAAATGCCAACTCCTGATTGGCGTCAGGAGTGCTGCACTCACTTCGTTCGACAGCACAAAACGAGTCATGGCTTGAAAGTCCGGGCTGCGGCGTTTTTTTATTTTAATTTAAAGAATGTTTTAAAGGTGATTCGTATGATTCCTGATGAAAAAGAATTGAAAGAATTTGTCAAAGAGATTCCTGAAACTCCGCAAGGAAAATTAGAAGCAATGAATAAGCTATTTTTCAAGGAAAAAGATATGAATGAAGCAGTTAAGCAGATGAATCTTTTCTTTACAGATCTTGTGAAGAATAATCCTGATTTTCTTGAAGCTATAAAAAACTGCAAAACAGAGCAGGAAATTAATGAAACAATAAAAAGTTTCTTTGAGAACAATCCTAAAATGGTTGAAGAAACTTTATTGAGCATGATTGCAGTTAAGAGAAATAAGTCAGAAGAGAAATCATCAGATTAGCGCAATTTTTACTAAAGTTTTCTTTTTTAAATTTTTCATTCAATTATTAGGCAAAAACTCATTTCCGAATTTGGTATGGCATAATAATCGATAAAATTCTGACTGTCTTTTTTCAGAGCTTAATTGTTGTTGTGTAAGAACAGCTAATACTGCCTGAGATTTGTATCTTGCAGTTGTCTGCTCAATATTTAAAGCAGTTATTTCAGCTCCTGAAACATCGTAGATCATCTTATCTGTTAATCTTCCACCAGGCACTGGGACTTTGACAATATAAACTCCTTCTTTGAGCATTTCTAATAACATTCCAATTTCTTCAGGTCCTTGTACATTGCCTTGTCCTTTTGATCCATAGATTATTACTTTTGGAAGTCTTTGTTTTAAAAATTCAACAGTTTCAGACCCTGCAGAATGTTTTGCTTCTAAATATGTTTTGATGGAGCTAAAATGTCCGTGCTCTGTTATTGATAATACTGAATCTTCAAAGTTTCCAGATCCTTCTATTGTTCTTGGAATCTTATTTGTGTTGTAAAGAACTCTTGGAAGATAGGTGCTGTCATTTAGTGTTACTCCCATACTTGTTCTTTTTCCAATTTCCTGAATTTCTTTATCAATTGCAAATTGTGGGATTCCATGCCCTGTAATTTTTTTAACAGTTGAGGATCCAATTATTTGATATGAATTAGTTAAAACTCCTGTTTCTCCTAATCTGTTGAGAGCAGCTGCTGCAATTGCTGTTGTAAGGTTCACTGGACCATCACTTCCAGGGAAAAGCTCAAAGCTTCTGTTCTTTTTTACAATTAAGGGCTCTTGTGAAGATATCAATATAATTGGCTTGTCTGCATTAATGCTTTTTTGTTCTGAAAAAATATCATGGTAAGGAAATGCAAAGTGCAAGAATCTTGAAGATTCAGCAGCAGTATCTGTTCCGATAAGAATAAAAAATGAATCATACAAGTCGTAGTTTGATTGAAGAGGGGAAATCATTGGCTCTCTATGCTTATCAAGCTGTTTACTGCTGTCAATAGGATCATGCACAATTATCTGATAATTAATTAAACCTGCTTGTCTATATTCTTCTAACTCGCTTATCTTAAGTATTTTTTCTAAATCTTTTTGATCATCAATAGGACTTAATTGTCCTTTACTCTTGCCTTTTAGAATAGGAACAGAAGTAAACGTGCCTCCTTTGTTCATTATTCCAATGTTCATCGGTCTAAAGTTCAATTCCTTAAATGCAGATAAATATCTGACTATGAATTCTCTCATTGTTCTTCGGATTAAAGAATGGTATATAAAACTTTTCTTTTATTGCTACTGAACAGTAACATTTAAATAGTCGCCGATTAAACTATTAGCATGAGATTGTTGGATGAAAATGAAAAAAGAGTTATCTCAAGAAAAGAAGCTATGCGTCAGTTTGTTGCACTAGGAATATTTGGAGCATTACTTACTCCTTTATGGAGTCCTGTTGTAAATCCTTCTCTTCCCTTCAGAGATCATTACAAACCACCAAAACAGGATTGTTTGGAAGGCAAAATAAAAACAGGAGTATTTAACAGAAATATGCATCCAAGCAGGTTAGAAGCAATTTCTCATAAAGATGATAGAATAACCATGACATATTCTGAATACGCGCATTTAGCTTCTGGAGATTCATGGTTCTT
>CAZDUE010000018.1:0-11980 GCA_964508575.1 uncultured Methanosarcinales archaeon | reverse complement strand
GAATTGACTGATTATCTTCGAGATGCAAGACTTAAAGGAAATATTCTGCATTTAGGACTTGAGCCAGGAATTAACTGGCCTCATGTTGTTGTAGATACTCAAAGACTTCATGAATTTGCACAAATGCTTGCAGAATCAGAACTTCCTGTTCTTCTAAGATTTGGTGCAGAGATGAATGGTAAATGGACCAAATGGCATAGCGATCATGAACAATACAAAAAAGCTTTTCAGATTGTTGCAAAAGCAATGCATAAAGATGCTCCAAGAGTCAAGATGTTATGGTCTCCAACACCAGATAGTTCTGCAAATAAAAAAAGTTCATTATATTATCCAGGAGATGAGTTTGTTGATGCTATCGGAACAAGCGCTTACTTTACACCAATATATCCTTTTAATACTCTTCTAGAAGCAAAAGATAGAAATCTTAATGTGGATGATTTGGCGTCAATGATCCTTAAACCAACTTCAGAATTTGCTAGTATTCATGGAAAGCCATTTGTTGTTGCAGAATTTGGAGCTGCTGTAATTTACAATGGTGAAAAGCAAAAAGACTGGTCAGAATTTCAAGAGCAAGCTGTTTTAAAAATGTATTCTCAGTTTGTTAAAGATTTCAAGATAAGAGCAATCTGCTATTACAATGGAAATCCTATTAGTAATGGAACAAATACAAAAAGCTGGAAAATAACTCAAGGACTTTATTATAAGGCAATACAATCTCTTTTAGCATAGTGTTCAATCTTCTGGATACTACACTTTTTGATTCAGAATAGTAAAATTTATATATTACTATAGAGATATAATATTATATCAGTTATGATATGAATAAAAGTTGATCATTATGATGTCAAAGACAGAGCAAAAAATACTTGAGTTGTTTTTTACTGACTTGACTAGAGAATATTCAGTTATGGAAATATCCACGATACTTAAGCTGCCGTATGCACAAGCTCACCGTTCTATTGTATCGCTAATTAAAAAGAATCTAGTTCTTAATACTAAAAAAGGAAAAACGTCGATCATAAATCTTAAGCTTACTGAAGAATATTCAGAATATACATTTATAGAAATGCAGCTATCTGAAAGAATGATTAAGAAAAACAGAGAGGTTGAACAGATTGCTGAAGATTTAGAAAAATTATTTCCTGTTCAGTTCATCTGTGTACTCTTTGGTTCTTATGCAAAAAAAACTGAGAAAAAAGTTTCAGACATCGACTTGCTTTTTATTATTCCCGCTGAAATCGATTACAAAATTTTTGAGAAAAAAATTAGAAGTACAATTATTACATCTAAAGCTGATATAAATATAACTACAGAACAAGGATTGTTAGAGATGTGGCAAAAACCAATGCAGTTAAATGTTGGAAATGAAATATTAAAAGGACATGTTATATTAAGGGGAGCTGATTCATTTCTAAGACTTAGGAGAAGGTACTATGTTGGATAAAAAAGAGAGCTCTTCAATAATAAAGCAGTTGATAGCTGATGAAAAAATAGGCAGACCTAAAATAGGCTCCAAAGAATTCTTTCTTGCGAAATCTTTAGAATCTTTACAGCTTAGCAAAAGAATATATTATTTATGCCAAGATAAAGATGACCCTATTAAAAGCTATAATTGGGTTGTTACAACATCATATTATTCTATGTTTTATTCAGCAACAGCATTATTAGCTCATTTTAATAAAGCGATAAAATCAGAAATTGGAATTCACAGATTAACTTACCACGCACTTGTATATTTTTTCCTTCTTGAGAACAATAAACTTCAGAAACATTTCATAGAAAAATACAAGGATCAATTTGAAGATGCTGAGCAATTACTCCAAATAAGCGAGGACAAAGCATCGACTTTTTTGGAAAACCTTAAGTTCGAACATGCAAAAAGAACTCAATTTACCTATGAGATGGGCAAGATTGCAGAAGCAAATAAAGCAAAAACATCTCTTGAGCGTGCAGAGGAATTTGTCGCTGAAGTAAGGAATTTGATAAAATCTGGACAATAACTAAAGAACTTTATGATAGAGCAATACAATTGTCGAAATCATAACTCTTAAATACTTAATTATCACAATCCAGAGCATGCAATCCATCAACAAAGTTATCAACGAGCATCTTGATAAAAAAGTCAGAATATCTTATGCTATATTCTTGATAACTATAATAACGATGTTTGTAATAGTTATTGCAGACTCTTTTAAGTATAAACTTCCTTTTTATTATGTGTTGTTTGTATTGTCTGGACTGCTTATTTCTTACGGTCTTAAAAGAGCTGATAAAATACAATGGAATAATCAAGATAGGAAAATAACAAGGGGCTGGGATATAGCAGGAATAATAATATTAATTTGGATCACTGGAATGAGATACTTTTTCCTGCCAGACTTTCTTAAAGAGATACATGTAATATTTATCTCAGATGCTATAATGCTTATATTTATTGGAATATATCTTGGCAGGTTAATACACATGAGGTCCACAGTTAATGAGATCGTATTCTCTCTGTTTTATGAAAAGAATGGGGTTGATGAATCTGAAGAGAGAATGAAAGAACAGATTCAAGCAAAACAGCCAGCTAAATCTTTAAAAATTTCTAAAAATTTCAAAAGAAGGTAAGGAATTCTTAAGGAAGAAATAATTCCCCTTACATTTTAGTTTTTAGTTTGTAAGGGGAAATCCTCACTTGAAGTCAGTACCAACAGCTTCTGAGATGTTCTTGTAGTTGTCTTTTTCTAATAATTTTACAAGACCGTAATTTATTTGCGAAATTACCTGAGGGCCTTCAAATATCATTCCAGTAATTAACTGAACAAGATTTGCACCTGACTTTATTTTTTTATAAGCATCTTCTGCACTGAATATTCCTCCGCATCCAATAATAATGAATTCACCGCGAGTTTTCTTGTAGATATATCTAATCAAATTATTGGACTTTTCTTCAACAACCTTTCCAGAAATTCCTCCTTTTATTGGAACATTCTTGTCAAAAATCTGCTTTAGATTCCTTTTCTTGCTTAAGTTAGTACAGATAAATCCCGCAAGCTTGTACTTTCGTGAAAGTTCTATGATTCTTTTAATATTCTTTCTTGAAATGTCTGGAGAAATTTTCAGAAATATCGGTTTTTTATCTCTGATTTTATTAATATTTTTGAGAAGCAGATCAAGTTTTTTTGGGTCTGTGAAAGGTTCTCCACCGTGAGTATTAGGGCAGCTGATATTTATAGTCCAGTAGCTGCCTACATTTCTAAATTTTTTATATGCCTTGACATAATCTTCAATTCCTTTTTTAAAATCAACAGTTTCTTTGTTGTTCGTCTTTGCAATGCTGATTCCAACAGGAATTTCAAATTTTTCTTTTTTTATTCTTTCAGAAACTTCAACAGCCCCATCATTCTTTAAGCCATAATAAACAACAAGCCCTTTTGACTTTTTTAATCTCCATAATCTTGGACGAGGGTTTCCTTCACAGAACTCACCTGTAATTGAGCCGACTTCTTCAAAGCCGAATCCTAAACATGGCGTGATTTTTGTTAATTGTGCATTCTTATCAAAGCCAGCAGCAAGACCAACAGGACTTTTGAATTTAATTCCTGCAATTTGCTGATTGAGTTTTTTATTTTCATAATAAAATGCGGTTGAAATAATTTTTCTTGTAAACTTATAATTCCCTAGAAAAATCCCAAAAGAAGTCATTCTATCATGAATACTTTCAGGATCAATCATGAAAAATATTGGCTTGAGAAATCTCTTGTAAATTAAACTGTTAAAAGAATCCCGAATTGTTATGATTTTATCATGCATAATGCTGTTTCATGCAGATCTCATTATAACTTTTTTGATTAACAATTGTTGATCTCTTCTGACTTGACTTAAAATATGTGATTGTTATCTGAAGAAGCATTTGGCAGTAATGATTTTTTATTTAACCAGCCAATGACCTGGACTTCCGCTTTTCAGCAATTCTCTTTTCTTCAAGGTTGAAAGATGATAAGCTACTTTAACTTGGTCTACTTTAATACTGGGAAAACTTTCTTGAAGCCCTTCTGTAATACTTAATCTGTGAGTTATACCTGGATTGTTTTTCATGAATTTAAGAACATCATCTTGGGTTAGTTCAGTTTTTGTTTCTAAAATGCTAGTTCTCTTTTTTTCAGGTTTATCTTGGGCTTTAGATTTTTTTGAATACTCTGGTTGACAGTAAACTAATTCTCTGACATTTATCCCAAATAACTGCATTAATTCTTTGAATCTTGAATAGTTTGCATCTGTATTGTTCCAGGATAGAAGGTCATATGCTTTATTTCCTGTGATTTTGAGAGCAGACAGTATTTCTTCTCCTTCTTTCGAAGGAATTGCCGCGATATATATCTGAGAATCTTTAAAGTTTATCACTAAGAGATCTTTAGGATCTTCTGTATATTCTTTCAAATCTTCAAAGGTACTTCGCTCTTTATTCCAATCTTCTATTTTTTCAGCAACTAATTCAACAAGTTCATCTCTCAATTCATACCCTGCTATTTTTGTGCATATTGTTTCATAATCAAATTGTCTTATATTCTTGATTATTGCATCAATCGAGGCATTTGACCTTCCTTGACTGCTAAGATGAATTCTGAATTTTGCTTCATCTGCTTTAAGCTCTTCATATTCTTTCTTTTGAGCTCCTAATTCTGCCCATTCTCCTGATTGATCTTTAGGAAGATAAAATTCACCCGATCCTTTTTGTCCCTCATAATTAGATATTGCCTCTTTAACAAGGTCTAAAGTGAGCAATGATTTTATTTTTTTTATTTCTTTATTTTCTTTTAATATTTCAAAGATGTAGTCTGCAATATCTTTTTTCTGATAAGATAATGCCTTGTTTAGGTCTAGATTCTCTATTCCTGGAAAAGTTATTACTCTTTCTAATGCATCTTGACAAATATTAGATCTTAAAATTGCAAGGTAAAAATTCATTTCATCTGTTTTATCATCAGCAATATTTGATATCTCTTGTTCAGCTTTACTTGGTTGATAATCTTCATGATCAGAAGGAAGTTTTTCATGATCTTTTCTAGTGTATGGACTTTTTATTGGAACATTCACAGGGTCTCTGATTCTATCAGCAGCTAATGGTTTTTTTTCTTGTGTTTGTCTTGTTTGTTTTGTTTCTTTTCCTGAAATATCTGAAGCAGGTCTGCTCTTATCTGGACTGCTTCTTTCAACAGGGCTTCTCTGTGTTTCGTAGCTTGCTCTTGCTGTATTTGGATCAAGAGCATCTAATCTTGCATTAAATCTTTCTTTTTTTGCTTCTTTTTTTATATAATCTTCAACAGTTGATGTGGGTATGTTTGTGATTGTCAGACCAAATGTTCTTGGATTAAGTTCTACTTTGCCTTCTGCAAAATCTGTGCTTAATTTTGATAAAGCTCTGTTAAGTAAAGTAGTCTGCATTCCAGCAGTTATATCTTTATCATAAGTTACTTTATATGTTAAAGGATCAGATCCATATGCCATATTCTTTTGGAACTTTGCACATTATTTAATCTTTTCGTTTGTTAATTACTTAATGGTAGATATTATTTGCCAAATCAATATTGGAAAAGTACCACTCGGTAGATGTGACTGAAGAAAGTTTTATATACTGAAAATAGATTCTCTGCTAAATGGAAAGCAGAGTTATTACTAGAAATGCTAGAAGAAAAGTTGATTTGAGCTTTTTTAATAGAACGACTGATGATGTTGCATTATCTCTGCTGGATTCGTTCCTCAGTATTAGAACAGAACAAGGAATAGACCATTATTTAATAATGGCTGCTTCATCTTATACCCATATATCTACTAGAAAAATAACTCCGAATATTGAAGGATTTACATTTGAAACAGGACATATTCTTTTATATGGACGAAGAAATGGACATACTCTTGCAGTAACTACAGATAGAGGAGTTGTAAGTATTGATGAGTTATTGCATGGCGAAGAAAAAATAAAAAATATAGCTATAAAATTAGGACTGCGTGAATACCATGGAAAGCCAATAATATCTAATGATCTCTGGATATCTGCGTTTCAGGAAGAACCTCAAAAAACTATAACTGTTGCAAGACAAGAAATTGTCAAACCAAATTATTCAGCAACAAGAAGGGTGTATCAACTTGTTAAATAGTATTAAAGATCATAATCTTGATTCTGCTGATTCCAGTACAGTAGATAGTGAAAATGGATTAGTTCTAAATGCATTCACTATGGCTGGAATACCTGATAATATTTATGCTACGCCTATTGAAGTTAGATTCTACAATCCAACCCAAGAAGGAAGAAGAAGAGAGTTAAGCATGATTGTTGAAGATTTAATGCGTGAAGGATTAGAAGCAGATTCAACAAGAGATGGAGTTATTGTTTTGACAGATAATCTGAAAGCTAATTTAAGTAATTTAACAAGCAATAAACCTCTAGATTTAGACTCGATATTGAAGAGAATTTCCAGATTAAATAATGGAAAAAATTATGATATTGGAAAAACTGAAAAAATAGATTTCAATAGCCCTGTGGTCTTATCAGCTTTAAGGCATAGACTTGGATTAACAATAGAATCCAGCGGTTTTGTAAGACCTGGAAAATCTGGAATGTTTGTAAGAATTGAGGATATAGTTGGAGCACTCTCAAAATCTAGATCAAGTGATTTAGAAGATGAAGAAGGATCAGAAAAATCAGCATTATCTTGGTGTAGAGGCTACGAGCTTCATATTAAAAATTTTTCAGGCCAATATGCTTTGGTAGTTGATCCAAGAAGTTATCTGATGAGACCATTAGATTCAAAGCAGATATTACTGATAGAAGACCTTTTGAATGATTTAAAATCTGCTGATCAAAAAATAAAAAATAGAGCAATAAGACAGCTGAAAGAGTACCGCCTTTTATTTGGAAATTTCAGCACAGTAAGCATTGAGAAAATACTTGAGGGAACTGCTGATAAGATTGATTATGCAAGTGGAACAACTGTATTTCAGCATTATAGAAATGTTGTCAAGCATATGCATGTCAAGCCATCAGATAGAGTTCTTGATGTATTCGTAAGATACAGAGGTGAACGCCTTCTTGTCCCAGTGTCTTCTGTAACTAGAGTAGCCAGGGCAGGAAAAGGAGAAACTGCAGAAAAAGATGATCCTAATAAAAGAGCAGAGAAATCACTCGAGTTTGTTTTGGGATTTGATCAAGCTGAGGATAATAGTCAAAGTCCTCATCCAAAAAATCCAAACATTATAAAATTAAAGCCGTTTAGATTTTTAGGGAAAGAATGTAAAATCTCTCAGGGTTTTTCAAGAGCTGAGAGCTTTTATAAATTAGATATAGTTGATGATAGAATAATGATGGAAATAGGAAATTCAAAAATCCTTCCAGCTGAAGCTTCAACAGATGGAGAGCTTTCTGCTTTTAAATCATTAACATCGCATGGTCCTTATAACAATGCTTATGATTTAGGTTATGTAGTTGTGCTTCCGGATTTATCAAGATCAAAATATACAGCTGATAATTTATTAACAGCAATAAGATTTATAGAAAGTACATACAATAATTTGAAATTAGGAGAATTAAATCTCAAACAAAATGGAATAATAATTTCTGCAGAAAGAGGAGAAGAAGCTTATAGGCAGGCATGCAAACAGGCAAAAGCAATGATGAGAGATTCAGATATTGCTTTTTTGATATTGCCGGCTGATAGAGATTCAGACTTTTATTATGATGTCAAAGATATTTTCATGTCTGGAAAAAAACAGCTTGCAACTCAAGCGCTTGGTCAATTTACTATGATTAAGATGTTTGGCGCTCTAAGGAGTCTTTCATATCTTCAAGGAAAAATTCCAGGCATGGATGATCTTTATCTAAAAAAAGAACAAGTTTTGTCTTGGTTTCAATCTGGCTTGAGTAAAGAGCATTTTTTACGTTTAGTGGAAAGAGCAAAAATTGATAGTTCAAAAAAAGATCCAAGCAAGGGTCTTGAGTTTTTCTTAATAGAAGGAGATTTATCAGATGCACTAATCAAGGAAAAAACAGAATATCTTCAGAGAAATTTAGAAACAGATGAAGTTCAAAATTTAGCTTTAATGATAATAAGAAAAAACAATGGCTTGATTCATAAAACAGGATTGGTCCCTCTTGCACAGAACATTGCTTCTACAAGCTACTTAAAAGGCGGAAAATATGCCCAGGCACTATGGGTTCTTAATAGTCCTGCAGATTCTCAGATTTCTGGAATAACTCCTGGAAGCACATGCTATGTTCAATATAGAGTTGCAAATATTGAAGAAGATAAAACAAAGGCTCATGTTTATGTTCAATTAGTAGATGCAACAGGACAAATGTATGTCAGCGAAGCAATGCAGACGCCTAGTGAATTAACAAGAAATACTTTTTATAAATTAGTAAAAGATATTTTAGCTTCAATATCTTCAAAAAGAAAAGATATTAATTTTGCACTAGACTTTGCAGGCAAGAAAACAATACCCGAGCTTGAGAGATTAGTATTTTATCAGGAAGGACCTATGCCTGCTAAACAAATCTCAGGAATAAAAGCTTTAGAATATGCGGGAATTGGAGCAGAAAAAAATATTCAAGATTTATGTTTAGAATATGGATTTAATAATGGGCTGATAATTGATTTAGTATCTATAACTAATAGAGCAGGCACTAAATTAAGAATGTATTCTTGTGAATCAGGAGCTTATTCAAATCCAGAACCAGGAACAATAGCTTCTAACGACAGTGATTGTCTTTTTGTTGTTAATCCTCCGAGAGATGGAACTGCAGTGCCTTTAGAACTTAAATTAGAGCTCCATCTTTGCATTGGAAGAGAAACTTCTGCTCCTGGTCTCAGAGCTCTTGCATCAGAATATAGAAACTTAGTTTATTTGACACCAAATCCTGTGCCAGGAAATAAAACAATTCTTGACAGAATTGGAACAGCTTACGCCTCTTATTTAGGCCACGGTGTTGACATGGATGGATTGAGAAAAACTGACCTGCTGTTATAATTTTTTTTTATGATTCTTGACATTCTTCCAATCTGCTTTAAGCTCTTGATTAATTAAATCGCTGATAAATTCCTCTGCTTAGTTTTACAAATTCACCTGATTTTATCAGATTATCCAGAACACTTTTTGTTTTATCTCTTGACAATCCTGTTTCGTTCATTATTAAAGTAAAATTTTTGGATTCTCCAGGATTAACAATTTCAAAAACAAGATCTCTTCTAACGTTCATAGGATGTTTTGCATTATCTTTAATTTTTGTATTATCTTTAACCCTGCCTTTTTTATCTATTCTATTGTCATTTCCAACTGCTGCTGTTGCTTGTACTTTATCTTTACTTCCACTTTTACTTCCACTAATAGTTTGTATGGAAGCATCATAATCTAGTCTGTGCATTTTTATTCCTAAATAAGCCAATATCTCTGCAGTGGCTTGATAATCTTCAGGATTTAATCCTATTAATCCTTGAACATCAATTGCATTTATTCCTCTATCATTAAAGAAATCATGAGATTCATAATCAAACACAGTAAGATAAAAATTTGCAGATTTAACATAAATGGAAAGAACTCCTATTTCTTGGCTGAATTTTTCACCTAACTTTGCCATCTCACTTTTTCTTTCTTCCCAGATCATATGTTTTTCTTCAGCAATTTTAAGCAAGCTTAATTTAGATTCAATACTGCTCAATCTATCTTTAGTTGAATTATAATCATCTGCTATCAGCTTTTCCATTACTCTTTTTGTAATTTTAGGATTATCTCTGAAAAACTGATCTTTATCTCTAATAAAAGAATCATACCATTCTTTTTCTGTTTTTAACTGTTCATATTCATCTTGTTCAATTTCAGATAATTTAAAATCAAGATTTTCTGCTTTTTGAACAATCTCTTGAATCGTATCATTATCTAGGTTTAATCCATTGATTAAGCTTGATTCATTTATTACGCTTGTTACATCAGATTTATATAACTTAATGATCGCTATTCTAATTTCTTCATCACTCTTAAATTTCTCTCTTTCCCAATTTTTCAAATACTCTGGATATTCTTTGATTCTTTCAAGAGCCCTGTTATATCCTGATGATTCTGATCTAAGTAAATTTATAATGTAACGATCAATGGAATTAAGAATTGCAGGATTTGGTGGAACTATTTGATTTGCTGAATGACCTGCATCATTATCCCCCTCATGATCCCCATCATGACCTGCTTTACGGGTGATATCATCTGAATCATATGGCTGTTCTGTTCTCTCTGGATTTGTTCTTTGTCTTCGAGTGTATGTTTTTCCTTTTTCTTGTTCATATTTATTCTTATCATTTCCTTTATTTCTTTCATCCAATCCTGCATCAGATTCTCCTTTGTCAGTTCCTCTGATATTTTCTATTTGTATTTCAAGTCTGCTTTTTGATGCATCAAAATCAGCTCCTGCTTGCATTTCAGCATTTTCAGTCGGTTTGAATTTAATGCTTAATCCTTCAATTCCTTGATTTGAAAGATATCTTTGTAAAAGTGCATTATACTTATCTAATGAATCTTGAGAATTAGTTGTGAGAACTCTAGTTTCAGGTTCAAAACTGGTTCCTGAACCTCCAGGAATCCTTGTTGAGTAAATACTTGTAACATTCTGGATAATTGCATATATTCTATCAGCAGAATGATCTCCTGAACTTGCAATTTCCATTTGAGCATTAATTGGCATTTTTAACCTTGATTTTTTTAATTTTTTTTAATTTTTTTAAAATGTATTTTTTTTAATCCATTCCCCTTATGTTATTCTTAATTTATTGTTCTTAATTTATTGTTCTTATCCATTATTAACTCATTATGAACTTTAAAATTTCAAATTATCATTTTGAAAGTTTAGCATATAACTTTCTGCAATCGTTTATTCTCATCTCTAAATATCTTTTTTCACCATCAATTCTTGAATTTTGAAACAAAATATTGAATTCTTGAAGGGCAGTTTCTACGTACTTTAAAGATTGGCTGGACATTCCTTCATTATTTAATAATTGAGCTGCCCTGTAAAGTGCAATTGCGTATTTTTTTTGTGTTTCTGAATCTTCAGATTTATTGATTTCAAAATATGCTATTACAGTTTCATAAAGAGATAAAGCTTTTCTTCCATCATCTTTTGTGTTTTTCGAATAATGGACTTCCGCAATGTTAAAATTTATTTTGGCTTCTGATAATGCTCTAGAATTTGAATCTAGAATATATGAGCAGGATTTTAATGCATGATCTTTTAATTCAAGTATCTTCTCAAGATATGCTCCTCCTTTTTGTCTCTTGTTATGATCTGTCTCGCTGTGTTTTGTGTAGCTTAATCCTAAAATTCTCAGCTTATCAAATAATGATTCATATCCTTTAACAAGCATTTCAGCCAATCTGGGCTTTTGAGAATCGATCGAAGAACTTCTTTCAAGATACGAACTTATCTGTGCTAATATCTCCACTAATGGATTGAATGATTCTTTTGTCATATCTTCTAATGCATTCTTATAAACTTTATTTACACGATCGAGTGAAAAACTCTTAGGATTAATAACTGGATTCATATGAACGCCCACAGAACTAGGAAAAGCATAAGCACTTGTATTTAATGCGTCTCTTTGTGTTGAATCTCTATCAAGAATCATTCCTGTTTTTTCTGCACTTTCTTTTTGACATTCCGGATTTTGACATTCTGGATTTACTTTTAGTGCATCTTGAGTGCTTATTTCTAATTCCAGAAGTTTTCTAATACCATCAAGATCAATGTTTCCTGAATTTATTTCAATCTCTCCTCTGAGTTCAGATTCTATTATTCTTTCTATTGTTATTCTTGGCCAGTTTTTCTCTATTATTTCACTTATCTTCATTTTAACACCATTTTTCTAATATCATTTCTTTAACACTATTTTTCTAATATTTTTTTGCACCATTTTTTTGCAATCGTCAATATCTTATAATATTTTATTTTAGTTAACTC
>CAZDUE010000017.1:15022-18201 GCA_964508575.1 uncultured Methanosarcinales archaeon | reverse complement strand
AGAATGGTCATAAGCATTTTTATAATTTAGATTCTTTTGGCAGGATTGTAAAAGTTATTGAGTATAATATTGATCCAATTCTTAATATTTCTGAACAGTATGTTACAACTTATGGTTATGATGCTAATGATAATTTGATTCTAATAACAGACAACTCAGGTAACTTGTTTCAGTTTACTTATGATAGTTTGAGTCGTAAGACAGGAATGAAGGATCCTGATACTGGTAATTGGAGTTATAAGTATGATGCTGTTGGTAATTTGATTCAGCAGGGTTATGGTGGAGGAAACTTGATTACAGGTGATGGTTATTTTAGAGAGTATGATGGTCAGAATAGATTAATTAGAATTAGAAATGGCAGTAATTCAACAAGTCCTAAAATTGAGGAATATTATTATGATTATCAAGGAAATCGTGTTAAAGTTAAGAAGTATGATTCTGCGAACACGACAATCTATACACCATTCAAAGAGTTAATGGTAATAAAAAACAATTCAGGATTTTTCAATTTTACTTACATTTACAAAGGCGACAAACTTGTAGCGAGATCTAATCCTGATGGAAGTAAATACTTTTATCATTCAGATCATTTAGGTTCGACTTCTGTTATTACGAATTCAACAGGAGGGGGGGTTGAATCTACGATGTACTCGCCCTTTGGAGAAATTGTAACAGGAGGGACAAAAGAAAAGAAACTTTACACAGGACAATATAATGATGAAAGTGTAGATCAATACTATTACGGAGCTAGATACTACAAACCTTCAATAGCTCAGTTTGTAATGGCTGATATTAAAATAAGCAGAATTTTTAATCCTCAAGGTTTGAACAGATATTCTTATGTTTTGAATAATCCTTACAAGTATAAAGATCCAAATGGAAAGGATGCTGTTCAAATAGGAGTTAGTTATTCTTATGGTTTAATTCTAGAAGGAAGTGGGGAGGGAGGTATAGCAATATCATATGATGATGCTATTGGTTATGAATTTGGATTATATGGTTCATTAGGAGGAGGTCCTACCAATGGTTACAAAGGTACATTTACAGGAGGAGCTACTTATTATCCAAATAAAAAATCGGTTGATGAGCTTAAGGATAAATCTTTAACTGTTTCAACAGGTGCATATGTTGAAGTAGGTGGTGCTGGAAAAACGGTCTTTGAATCTAAGCAAAATTCTGGTATTTCCAAAAATGAGATCACTGGTTACGGTTTACAAGCAGGATATGGTACAGGAGGCGGAAGCTCCGCAGTTGTTTCTAATACAAAAGTATTTAATGTAAATACTAATGTGAAAAAATTTTTAGCAAATTTTGTTAATCCAGGTAAAACTGATAATGCTGGTGCAGTTTGTTCAAATCCTACAACTCAAGGTAGTGGTAGCTCTAAATCTCAAAGTTCTAGTAATGGTCAAGAGAAAAACGTTTTTCAGAAAGTTACCGAAACTGTAAAAAATACTTTAGATAAAGTGATCGGGGCTATTTTCGGAGGTAAGAAAAAATGATTAAAAATAAATACAAATTTGCTTTTTGGTGTTTAGTGATAATTTTTTTAAGTGTTTTTTTATCATTATTTTTTCAAGAAAAATCTAAATATGTATCTTTATTTTTATTCTTAAACTTCTTTATTTTTATCTTGATACTGAATTATGACATGGTTAAAAATTCTGAAGAATATAAACCAGTGATCATAAAAACCATCTACAAAGGTTATTCTGAATTTTACACAGAAAAATCAAAACAAGGGATTATTTTGATGAATAAATTTCTAATAATTATCGCAATTATTGCTATAATTTTCTTGTCACTAGCATTACTATTTAATACATTAGGATAAAAATTATGAAAATTAATAAAAAATTCAGGATAGTGTATCTATTTTTGTTAGTTTTTATACTTTCCTTATTTTTTATTCCTTTTGTTTTCGCTGTTCGTCAGTCTAATTTGTCTTATTCTAGTTCTGGTGGTTTGAGTAATTTGAGTTATGATGATTTGGGTAGGTTGAGGAATGTTAGTGTTGTTGGTGGTAGGGATTTGGTTTATGGTTATGATTCGAAATTTTTTGATGTTTTGGATAATGTTAGTTCTGGACAAGTTAATTCTAGTTTTGTTTATGATGATAGGTTAAGGGTGGTTAAAGAAAGTGTGATGGTTGATGGTTTGAGGTTTGATAAGAGTTTTGTTTATGATAGTGCTGATCGTGTTGTTCGTAATAATATTGATCCTGGTGTTGATCCCAGTTTTTTTTATTCTAGTCAGGGTATTAAGAAGATTTCTGGTTATGTTGATAATGTTGGTTTTACAAGTTTTGGAACTGATAAAAATATTACTTTCTCAAATGGTTTGAAAACAGATTATAGTTATGCTGATGATAATCTGAGATTGAAAAGTATTAAGACTGGTAGTTTACAAAATTTAAGTTACGCTTATGATGACGCTGGAAACATAATGAGCATCAACAGTTCTGGAACAAGGTATGTTATGGTTTATGATCACTTGGATAGACTTATTAGAACAACAATTGGTTCTGATGTTTACAGATACACTTACAGTTCTACTGGTAATGTTATGCGTATTCAGAAGAATAATGCGAGTAAGCGTTTTGTTTATGATAAGTTGGCTCATGCTCCTTCAATAGTTTTACAGGATAGTTTTGGTGCTGATGCTTACAAGTTTAATGATTTAGATACGGGGAATAGGAATAGGACTTTTGAGATTGTTTTGATTAATGATAAGAATGCTTCAGTAATTTCTAATTTTACTTTGCAATTTGGTGATGGTAAAAGTTTTACTTCTAGTAATATTAATTTTTCAAGTAATGTTATGGCTTTTGTTGAGCATAATTATTCGAGAGGCGGAAGTTATAAAACAAATCTAACCGTAAGATCAACCAACAATATCGATAGACAAAATTTGAATTTAAAATTAGGAACAAAAATAATTAATCTGAGTGTGAAAAACAATACTGCAACGAGTTGGAAGTTGTTAATTAACAATACTTTGGATGAGAAAGCAAGAAGTGTGAGGTGGAGTTGTTCGAATAATATTATTTCAAGTTTGTTTAATTTGAGTAATTGGATTCAAGGTAATTTAAGTTATCAGTATTCTTCATTTGGTAATAAGTTGTTTAGTTGTAATGTAACAAGCTTAGATGGTAATCATTCCAAGAGTTTAGAATTTAA
>CAZDUE010000017.1:0-14922 GCA_964508575.1 uncultured Methanosarcinales archaeon | reverse complement strand
TTAGTTGTAATGTAACAAGCTTAGATGGTAATCATTCCAAGAGTTTAGAATTTAAAGTTAAAGGTTTAGAAGTTGAAGATTATCAACAATTGAATTCTAATAATTCAATTAGACTTTATGAGTTTAAGGCGAAGAATTATTTCAGAAATAATCTTTCAACAAATATTAGTGTTGAAACAGGAGACACTAAGTTTTCTCAGATAACAACAATTAACAGTAATAGTTTTGTTTTAGTGCTTTCAGAGGTTAATTATTCTACAGATGGTTCTAAGAATTTTACTGTTAATATTAGTAGCGGCAGCTCTGATAGGTTTGTTCAGCCTGTTTTGATTGAAGGGGCTTTAGTTAAAAATTATCAGAGATTTAACTTGTCTAATTCGAATAAGTTGTTAATATTTGATGTTGTTAACTATTGGAGGAATGGTGTTGTGAATTGGAGTGTTAACATTCCAGATATTAGTAACAGGACAAGTTTGAATTATAATCAAACTTTAATGGTTTTTATTGAGAGTAATTATACTAATCAAACTCAAGAGAGAATTATTACGACGGTCAAAAGAAGTAATTATAAATCAAACCTTACTGATCAGATTAAGATTAGACCTTTGCAGATTCAGAGTTTGACTGTTCTTAATGAAGGAAGAAATTCAACAACAGAGTTTATTATCAAGAATAATTTGGGTTACAACAAAACTTTCAACTTAAGGTATGATTCTGGAATTCAGAATATTACTCCAATAGCAATGAGTTTTAACAATACTGTTATTTTTTTGATTGAATCAAATTATTCTAGTTCACAAATTTACAAAACTAACTTGAAAATTAATTCTACTCACTTTAATGATACAGTTTCTGGAGTGGTGAGAACATGAAAAGAACACTCCTAAAAATAATTAGTGTATTGCTGATATTTTTAGTAATTCTCTAAATTCAATCACTTCTTATCAGTTTTAGAACTCTTCACAATAGGAAGAACAGTTGATGAAGATGATGCTCCTGAAAGGTCTCCGATGACGTTTATCAATTCAGAGTCTGATGAAATTACTATTTTTGAATTTGATTTTAATGCGTTTTCTGTGGTTTCTAGTTTTTTCAGCAATTGTGCATTTCCTACAAAATACTTGTTAGCTGATTCATTAACAAGCATTATAGCTTCTGCCTGTCCTTGAGCTTCAAGAATCTTGGCTTGCTTTAAGCCCTCAGCTTCTTTAATTTTAGCTCTTCTTATACCATCAGCTTCTGTTTCTCTGGCTGTAGCAAAATCAGTTGCTGCTATTTTCTCGTTTTCTGCCTTTACAACTTTATTCATAGTATCTTGAACATCTTTAGGAGGGTCAATCTCTTTAAGTTCAGTCCTGACAACTTCAATACCCCAGTTTTGAGTTTCTTTTTTAAGAGTCTTCATGAGTTCGGCATTTATGGTATCCCTCTCGCTATTTGCCGATTTCAAAGTCATTGTTCCTATTATATTTCTTAAAGTGGTTCTAGCAAGATTAACTATCTGGCGTTCATAATCATCAACTTCATACTGAGAAGCCTTAACATTATGCTCATCAGACTTCACTCGGAAATATACTTGAGCATCTACTCGAGCATTAAGATTATCATTAGTTATTATCTCCTGAGGCTCTGCATCAACCATCTGCTCTGTAACATTTACTTTGTAAAGGTGATCAACAAAAGGAATTATCCAGTGAAATCCAGGATTGCAATATTTTACATACCTTCCTAATCTCTCTTTTACAGCTCTTTCTGTTTGTCTTACTACTCGAAAGCCAGCTGCAATAAATATGAACAATAAAATACCAATTACCCATCTCCAGAACATTGAAATATACATGATTTTTAAAAAGAATAAATGTATTTAAATTAGTTTCTATTATACTTGAACTCAGAATGCTTTGAACTCAGAATGTTATGAACATAAGACAAATAATTTATAAAGGAAAGCTTCTTTAACTTTGATAGAATTTAGTTAATTTAAAAAAAGAGTTAAAAAGGGTAAAAAAGAGGAGTAATGGCATTTGGAATAGAAAGCACTTTAGGACTTTATGCACTTCTTAGTTTAATTCCGTTTATTTTATTATACTTGATAAGGCCTAAGGCAAAAGAACTTGTGATTCCTTCGTTATTATTTTTTATGCAGCAAGAAGGAAGAGCAAGCATGGCTTCTTTCTTCAGGCATTTTCTTAAAGATATATTGTTCTTGATACAATTATTGATAATATTGATGCTCGCAATATCATTCTCAAGCCCATATATACAATTGGAGAAGCAAGTTACTGCAAGCAATGTTGTAATTATAATAGATGGTTCTGCAAGCTCACAAGTAAAAGAAGGATCGACAACAAGATTTCATAATGGAATAGAAGCTGCTAAAAAAACATTAGGACAAAAAAATACAATAATACTTGCGAAAGAAGTTCCGCTGGTTGTTGCTCAAGACATTTCAGGAGATAAAGCATTAAAGACACTTAATGACTTGAAACCAGCAGATACTGGATCAAGAATAGGAGATGCTATGTTATTAGCAGCAGAATTATTAGAAGGAAATAAAGGCACTGTGATAGCGACGAGTGATTTCATAAATACTGAAGGGCAGGATCCTGAAATATCAAAAAGTGTTCTCGAAAGTAAAGGCCATGAAGTTAGATTAATAGATACTTCAAACAGAAAAGCAAGAAATGTAGGAATAGTTAATCTTGAACTTGGAAATTATGAAAGCAAGATAAAGATAAGGAATTATAATCCTAAACAAGAAGATTTCAATGTAAAAATAGGAAATACTGTTCAGAAAGTAAGCATACCTCCTGAGTCAATAGAGATTGTCAAGTTTAATACACCTAATGGAAAAACAAAGATCTCTATAGATGTCAATGATGATTTTACTGCTGATAATGACCTTCTTATCATTGGTCCTGAAAAGTCAAAAACAGATATTTTACTGATAACAAACAATGCTTCTTCATTCTTGAAAAATGCTCTTAAAGCGTCAAGCGATGTGAATCTTGAGATTGCAGCTCCTCCTGTAGTTGATACAAAAGGAAAAAACGGATATGATATAATTGTAATCCATAATATTGACAAGAAAAAACTTCTTCCTGGAACACTGGATGAGATCAAAAAAAGAGCAGAAGAAGGAACTGATGTTATAATACACTCGCAGAATGACTCTGACCAAATAGATTATAAATCTCTTGGCATTGTTGAAATCAAATCAAGAAAAGATAATGGCGTCGTAATAGTATCACAAAAAACTAGATTTACTAAAAATATAGAATTTGGACTTGTAACAAAACATTTTGAAACTGTAAATGCTCGAGGAACAGTAATTGCAAAAATAGAAGATAATCCTACTATCATTCTAGGAAGTATTGGAAAAGGAAAAATCCTTTATTATGGGCTTATAGAAGATTATTCTGATTTCAAATACGCTCCCGAGTATCCGATATTCTGGCATGAGGCAATCAACTTTTTAATAGATAAAAAGGAACTGGATAATTTAAATTATGAAACTGGAAAAAGCATAATAATGATAAAAGAAGCTGATGTTGAAACTCCTGCTGGAATTGTCAAAGACTCTAATGTAGTTCTAGAGTATAAAGGAATATATAAATTTCCAGAAGGAGAAGTAAGTTCTAATCTTCTTGATGAGCTTGAATCAGATGTCAATAGTAAACTATCAACAGGGCAAAAAAGCGCTAACTTTAAGCTTGAGCCAGTAAAAGAAGTAAAGAACGAAAAACTAGCACAATGGCTTTTCCTTGCAGCTGCACTGCTCTTATTACTTGAATTTCTATACATAAAAATGAGAGGTGATGTATGATGCTGCCAGCAATTTCATTATCCTCAACATTTGATTCAATAATAAACATAGTCAAGATAGATCCTGATATTTATTTTGAAAGCTCATGGGCAATAATGCTTATAATTCCCTCAGTGATAATATTAATTCTGCTTGCAAGAAAAGATTTTGTAAAATTAGATGATGATTTCTTAGCAAGAAAAAGAAGGCAAAAACTGTTATGGATGGTCACTATATTAAGAATACTTGCAGTAACTTTGGTATTGATAGCTGCTGCTGTTCCATATAAAACAAGATATAGTGATTTTGAAGGAGATCCTGTTGTTAATGTAATTATTGATAAATCAGGATCAATGGAAATTTACGAGTTTGATGCTGAAAAATTCACAGAAAAAATAAAAGACAGAACTAATGCAAACATTCAAGTATTTGGAGATAAAGAAAAAAGCAACATAGGAGAAGCTTTAATCTCAAAAATCGAGCCTTATGGCAGTATAATAGTAGTAAGTGATGGAAACAGCAACTTAGGACCATCTTTAGGAGATCTTGCAGTTGTTGCAAACAGTGTCAATGCAACTGTGAATGCAATAACACTAAGTAATAAAAGAAATGATCTAAGTGTAAAAATAATTGGCTCCAGCAAAACATCAGAAGGACTTGATGAATCATATATAATTGCAGTTGACGGTGTAGGAATAGATTCTTATGATTTGCTTGTAAGTGTGGATGGAGATCCAGTGATAAACAAAAAAACATCTGAACGAATAACTGAATTAAAAAGAAGCTTCACAAAAGGATATCATGTTATAGAAGCAAAAATTTTGACTAATGACCATTTTACCAACAATAATGTTTTTTACAAGACAATAAAAGTTGTAGAGCGTCCTTCATTGTTCTATTTAACTTCTAATGCACAGCCACCAATGGCTGATCTTTACAGCCAAGTTTTCAGAATAACAAAAGGAGATAAACTGCCTGAAAAATTAGATAATTATTACGCGGTTGTAATTGATGACCAGAAATTTGAATCACTCAAGCCATATTCTGACAAGCTGACAGGATATGTTGCAGATGGAAATGGGCTTATGGTTGTCGGAGGAAAAAGCTCTTATGAACATGGAGAATACAAAGACTCACCTTTTGAAATTTTACTGCCTGTGTTTGTTGCATCTGCTGGGAAAAAAGCAAGTGAAAATTCAGTAGTTATCCTTATAGACATATCTGGAAGCACAGGAACTAACTTCGGAGATTCAAGCGCAGTGGATGTTGAAAAAGCTCTTGCTGTCAATGTCTTTAATAATCTGGCTCCAAATACTCAACTTTCAGTAATTGCATTTAACACTCAATCATTCTTAATATCAGAACCGAGTTATGTTGCAGAAAAAACAGATTACGTGGATAAAGTATCAAGACTGATAGATGGCGGAGGGACAAGAATAGGGGTTGGACTTGCGAGTGCTGTGAAACTATTAAAGAATCAACAAGGTAGTAAGAGCATCATTTTAATTAGTGACGGAAAAACGCAGGCGCCTCAAGAAACTTTAGATACTGTATCAACTGCTGCAGAAGAGGGAATAAAAATTTATACTGTGGGAGTTGGAGAAAAAACAAATACTGAACTGATGAACCAAATCGCTGCATCTTCAGGAGGAATATACTTCAGAGCAACTGACTCATCAAGCTTGAAACTTATATTTGGAGATTTTGAAGAACAAGAAAGGAAAAACTCACAATTAGGAATTGTTGTACTTGATAAAAATCACTTTATAACAGATGGTTATGAACCAAAAGCATCCATAACTGGATTTAACCAAGTTGTTCCAAAAGAAACATCAAAATTATTAATAACCACAGTAGTGGGAGATCCTATACTTACTGTATGGAGATTAGGACTTGGTAAAGTTGCTGCGCTAAGCACAGATGACGGATCATCATGGGCTCCTGAACTCTTAAATAAAGAAAACTCACAGCTTCTTGTTAAAACAATAAACTGGCTTGTCGGAGATCCTGACAGGAAAAATACAGATACTGTAACTACTTTTGATACAAGAGTTAATGAAGATTCAGAAATTATTGTAAAAGGAAATAACCCAGGAGGAGATTATAAAAAAGTTGATGAAAATACATACAGTAAAAGCTTTACTCCTGCACAAATAGGAGTTTATCAAGAACTAGGAGCAAAGTATGCTGTGAATTATGCAAAAGAATATGAAAAAATAGGCCAAGGACAAGAGCTTGAAACTCTAGTAAGATCAACAGGAGGCAAGTTCTTCAATGAAAATGATATAGATAATATGATAGAATATACAAAAACAAAAACAAAAAGGCAAATAATGAACAAGGAGCCGAAAACATTATTATTCGCGGGCGCTGCACTTGTAATCTTTTTAATAGAGCTTTATTTAAGAAGATTGTATAAGAAAATATGAACAACAGATTAAAGAATGATTAAAAAGTGATAGATTGAAAAAATTGAGAGGTTGAAATGCAAAAATGTCATACATAACCAAAAATGCAAATCTTATGTTATTGCTGCTCATCTTAGTGAGTGCAGCTGCACTTGCAGGAGCAACAATATATTTTCAGACAAATTTCAGCAACTTAAACGAAGATTACCAGGGAAAACTTGAGAATCTTAAAAAAGTCTCGGCAGAACTTGAACTAAAACAGCAGAATCTTAAAGCAGTCCAAGAAGAACTTGGCGTGAGAGAAAAACGAGAAGAACAATTCACAGGACAATATGTTGATCTAGAAGCTGAATATAATAAAATTAAAGATCAAAGAAATGAATTATTAGCAGCTAAAGAAAAATTAGAAACAACTAATGCAAAATTAGATACTGACTTGTTCAAGACAAAATCTGATCTTGCACAGCTTAAAGAAGATCATACTAATCTTGGTTTTGATTTCCTTAAGCTTCAGCAAAAATATAATGACTCTGAAAAGAGATATAACTCATGCAAATCTGACTTGAATGCGTGCAAAGCTAAACTTCCTCCACCAACTTCATGAAAATAAATGAGTATAAATTAAACAAGTATAAATTAAACAAGCTAAACTAAACTAAGAATCGACATGGCTGAAATAAAACAACAAAAACAGGACACAAAAAACATAAACTCGCCTAAAAAATCCATAATAGGAGCTTTGAATGAGTTGAGAGAAGTTCTAATACAGATCGCGATAATAGATAATACACTGCATGCTATAGGTATATTTTTGATTTTCGTATTTTTATTGGCGCTTTTCAGATTATCCTGGATTTTTGCATTAATACCTTTCGCTTTTTTCCTGACATTTGGAATATTAAAAGCATTCCAATCTGCAAGCTTAAGATATGTGGAAGAAAAATTCCCGTCATTAAATGAACGTTTAAGAACAGTCGCTGATAACTTACACAAGGATAATGAAGTAGTCCAAGAACTCCAACGCGAAGTATTGGAAAAAATAAAAGAAGTAAAAACTTCATATTTCATGCCCTTTGGAAAACTGACAAAAAAACTAGTCATAATAATACTATTTGCATATGGAATAATCGGTCTTGCAGCATTTAACATACATTTATTTGATGCCAATGATACTTCTGTCTACACTAAAGATTTCAAATTTCTAAAAAAAGGAAAATATGTTCTTGCTAATTTCACCCAGAATGACACTGATATTTTTGGAAACTCTTCACTGGCAAATCTTGGAAATGACGAGATTCAGATAAAACTTGCGCAAGAAAGTTCAGATATTGATATAAGCAAACTAGAAGATATAAAAGAAAAGGATTTTAAAGATTCTTACCCTGTGGAAGTATTTGCAAAGACAGGAGCAGGATATAATGAAGAAATACCTGAAGATTACAAAGATATTGTAAAAAATTATTATACTGGAATATCTGAAGATCAGAAATGAATAGGTATTTAACCGAAACAATTCATAGTCAACTAAATCAAAAAATTATTGACAAAAAAAGCAAGTTTAGTAATATTAAAAAAATATTGAAAAACAAAAAAAATTAAAATGGAAAAACAAGAGGTGTATTTATGACAACAAAAGCGTTTTTTGACTCATATTTTAAGGAATTAAGTAAGACAATAGTAGGACAAGAATCCATGCTCAAGTACCTTATGATTGGCATCATGACTGATAGTAATGTACTTATGGAAGGTTATCCTGGACTTGCAAAAACAAGAGCAATAAGAAGCATGGCAGAAGCAATGGAGCTTAAATTCTCAAGAATACAAGGAACTCCAGACTTAATGCCTTCTGATATTACAGGAACTTACTTGATTGAGGAAACAAAAGAAGGAAAAAGAAAATTCAGATTTGAACCAGGACCTTTATTTGCCAATATAGTATTGGCAGATGAGATAAACCGGGCAACTCCAAAAACACAATCTGCACTTCTAGAAGCAATGCAGGAAAAACAAGTCACTGTCGGAAATGAGACATTCAAGCTGGAAGCTCCGTTCTTTATACTTGCAACACAAAATCCAATTGAACAAGAAGGAACTTATCCTCTTCCTGAAGCACAAGCAGACAGGTTCTTGCTTAAAATAACTGTTGACTATCCTGATCTAGAACAAGAAATTGCAATAGTTGACATGATAACTGAAGGTGGAAAATCAGAAAAAATAAAGCCATTACTGAACGCGAAAAAAGTAATTGAGATGCAAGAAACCACTTATAAAGTTCCAATAGCTAATGATATCAAAAGATATGCAGTAAGCTTAGTGTCTTCAACAAGAAAGAACAAAGAGCTTATTGAATTCGGAGCATCTCCAAGAGCATCCATTGGATTGATTCTTGCAGCAAAAGCAAATGCCTTGGTTGACGGAAGAAAACACGTCTCTAAAGAAGACATAAAAGAGATGGCTCTTCCAATACTGCGTCATAGAATAATACTAAGCTTTGAGGCACAAAGGCAGAACATGACTACTGATGACGTAATAAGGAGTCTGCTAAAGTAATTGAAACAAATCAAAAATATATAAAAACTAAAAAATGATTGACCTTAATTTTGTAAAACAACTAGACCAGTTTAGCTTGATAATAAATAAGAGAATAACCTCTCGTTATGTTGGAGAAAGAAAAAGCATGTTTGTAGGTCATGGACTTATATTTCAAGAATATCGACAGTATACTGCAGGAGATGACTTTAGAAAAATAGACTGGAAAGTTTTTGCAAGAAGCGACCGGCTTTATATCAAACGATTTGAGGAAGATAGAAACTTAGTAATTCACATAATTGTAGATTTCTCAGGAAGCATGGATTATGGAACAGGAAAATACAAGAAATATGAATATGCATCTATGTTAGCTTTGGGCTTTGGATATCTTGCTGCTAATAACAATGAAAAGTTCTTGCTTTCAACTTTTGATAACAAACTCGAGAGATTTGTACCGAAAAAAGGAATGAGACAAGTTGCGGCAATGTACTCTTACTTAAATACTAAAAAGCCGAAAGGAACAACAAAGTTTGAGTCAGCACTTGGAAAGTACAAAGCACTCATTGGTTCTAAATCTCTTGTTATTATAATCTCGGATCTACTTTACAATCCTAAAGAAATAAGAGAAGTTCTAGCAAGACTTAGAGGGTCTGAAGTAAAACTAATACAAGTCCTTGATAAAAACGAGGAGAGTATTGCAGAAGAAGGTCATGTTGTTTTAAAAGATTCTGAAACTGGACTGAGCATGAAAACTTTTATTACTAGATGGCTGAAGCAGAATTATCTGAAAAAACTTTCTGAACACAGAGATGATATACAAAAAGCATGCGATGAAACAGGAGCTAAATTTTACAAAGTCAATACAGGAATGAGCATTTTTGATTCTTTCTTTGAGATTATAAAGTAAAAATAAAGTAAAAAATTAGATTAAATATTTATATTGCATCTATATCTCTTATTACATGCTAATAGATGTACATTGCCACCTTCATCATTGTTACTTTGATAAAGATAGGGCTGAAGTAATTGAGAGAGCAAAAGAAGCAGGAGTTAAAATTATAATAAATAATGGATTGAATCCTTCTAGTAATAGAAAAACTCTCGAGCTGTGCGACAAGTACAGCATTGTAAAAGCTGCTTTAGGAATATATCCAACGGAAGTTTTAACTGAGGAATTAAAGAAGAAAACATGGAACTATGAAGTTTTTAATATTGATGAAGAATTAGATTTTATAAAAAAGAACAAGAGCAAGATTATTGCAGTAGGAGAAATTGGCTTGGATGATTATCATTTTAAAGGAACATTAAAAGTTCAAGAAGATCTTTTTAGAAAACAACTAGAGCTTGCTGAGAAAATAAAAAAAACTGTAATAATACACTCAAGAGATGCTGAATCTAAAGTCATTGAGATATTACAAGATTACAAATTAAAAGTTGTGCTGCATTCTTTCGCAGGAAATGAACAAAACATTAAGAAAGCTGTTGATTACGGATATTATTTTTCTATTCCTGTTTCTGTTGTTAGAAATAAAAATTTTCAAGAGCTAACTTCGAGAATAAGCACGAGCAGAATATTAACTGAGACTGATGCTCCTTATTTGGGCTTAAAATATAATGAGAGAAACGAACCTGCAAATATACAACACTCTTTGAAGAAAATGGCAGAGATTAAAGATCTCACAATCGAGGAAATGCAGAACATAATTTATGGAAATTATAAAAGATGTTTTGAGATGTGAATTTATTTTTGAAGAAGCTATAATGGGGAGTATTTGATTCCTGTAACTTGGTGTTTTCCCCCACTGAAGGAAACATCAATTTCCAACACTTTTGGCTTTTTGCCTGTTTCTTTATCAAAAGGTGTGGAAACAACATAAGTTGTTTCACTTGAAACAATATTGAAGTGGGCTGATTCAAAAGAACTTGAAATCTCCACATGCTTCATTTCAACAACATTGCACTCGCCTAATTTCAAATCATATTGCTTCATGAATTGTTCTTTAGTACACTTAGCAACGCTATCAGGAAGTTCTGAAAAACTTATTGTCTTTCCCGTCTGTAAGAATATATCATATTCGGTATGCTTAAAAATAACGCTCTTTCCTTTGCTATTTTTCTCGTAATTAAAAGTTTCTGTGAAATCAACAGATTCTAGAAAAATTCTGTACTGCTCTCCTTGATCTGAATGAAAATAAATCTTTCGTTGAACTCTTCCATTTCCGTCAAGAGTTGTTGAAACATAACCTTTCTTGCCATGCATCTTTTTAAAATAATGTGAACTTGGCTCCACTGTAAAAACAAGATTTCCGTCATTTGAATAAACAGCTAAATTATCTGAATCTCTTTTTACAACCCCATAGGATCCTATCGGGTGATAATTGTCAACCATTATGTTTTCAAAAAATAAAGATGTACTGTTCATTGATTCTGCAGATTTAAGCTTGTCTTCTAAACTCCTGGAAATTCCAGTTATGCTTTTAGTAGGCAGTCTAGAATCTCCTGTAATCCCAAGCCCTGCAGCTGCAAGTAATGCAATCAATAACACCCTATTCAGATTAACCCCCATGATATTGTGGAAATTTTAACATTATTTAAACATTACTTAAAAAAATCATATGGAAAAATTACTTTCCCTGTAAAAACATCATTTCCTCTTCAGAAAATTCAAAATATTGCGAGAGCCGTGCTGATTCTATTTTGTTCTTTGAAAAAATAAATTTCACATATGGAATATAATCGTTATTCGCTTTAGAAATACTGCAATGAACTTTTACTCCTATCTTCTTAGCAATTGATTTTACTTTCTCCCGCTTTTGTTTTGTAAGCCATAAAGTTAAAATTCTTGAAGATTGCTTATACTGTACAAAACTCTTGTACTTCTCTTTCTTTGCTAACGCTATTCCTGCTGTTAGATACTGGTAAATGTAAGCCATAAAACCCCAGTGCTGTCTTCTTATTATTCTACCTCGAAAAACATCAGCTCTCGATAAAATCTCGTAAGCTTGAGCAAGATCTTCTGGATCAGTATATTCTTTAGGAACATTCTCATCCATCCATAAAAATATTTGATCCATATCTTCTTTAACATTATCAAAAGAACCTAATGCTATTTCTGGCTTTGTTGACTTTAAAACACGCATCATACCGTTAAGAATAGTCTCTTCTTTCTGCCTTTCTGAAAGAAACTCAGAATCTTTTTCAGAAATACTCTCGCGAGAAGATAAAGACTCGAGATCATTCAAAGCAGCTCGTAAATCTCCTGCAGAGTTTCTTGCTATATTGCTTAGAGCAAATTCTTCGTAAACGATTTTTTCCTTATCTGCAGTTTTTTTAAGAATCTTAAGAATATCTGAGTTTGTCAAAGCTTTGAATTCTATTAATTCAGATTCTTTCCTGATTGAAGATATCTTATCATTATAAGCATCATTAGCTGTCAAGATAACTGGAAATGAAGATTTTTTCATTATTGTTGTTAATGCTAATACTCCTCCAGCATCTTCTCTTCCAGCAATACCATCTGCTTCATCTATTAGAATGATCTTGGATTTTCCGAATAAAGATCTTTGATTTATTGCCCCTCCAACAATCGAGTTAATCTTGTCCTTATTTCTAAAGTCACTTGCGTTGATTTCTAAAATCTCGAAATTTAACTCATTAGCCAGAGCATGAACACAAGAAGTCTTACCAGATCCAGGAGGTCCATAAATCAAAGCAGCTCGCTTCTTTTGCTTTGAATAATTTGAGATATAATTTTTAAGTTTGACAACTAACTCTGAATTCCCAACTAAATCTGCAGTAGTCTTAGGTCTGTACTTCTCGATAAAGGGCTTAAGCTGTGTTTGTTTCATAATCTATGGAAATTTTAGGGCTTAATAAAGGTTGTTGGGAATATTCCATCTGTGGCTTCCACTCCCTTCTAAGCAACCTTTAAATACGATATTAGTATTCGCTGTTCTTGATTAATATGCTTGACAAATACAATGCTCATGAAGATGAGAAGAAGTGGCAAAAGTATTGGGAAGAACAAGGGATTTACAAGTTTGATCCTTCAAGTAATAATGAAATTTACTCTATAGATACTCCGCCACCGACAATGTCTGGGAAGATGCACATGGGACATGCTTTTTCTTACATACAGATGGATATAATTGCGAGATATCAAAGAATGAGAGGGAAAAATGTTTTCTATCCTTTTGGAACAGATGATAATGGACTTCCTACTGAAAGACTAGTTGAAGCCATAAAAAAAGTCAAAGCTAAAAATATGGATAGAAAAGAGTTCATAAATCTTTGTCAAGATACAGTAAATGAACAGCGAGAACAATTTGTTCAGGGATGGAAGAATGTTGGAATAAGCTGTGACTGGAATCTTTTTTACTCAACAATAGGAGAGCATTGCAGAAGAATATCGCAAAGATCTTTTTTAGAACTTTACAACATGGGCAGAATTTACAGAAAAAAAGGACCGATAATTTTTTGTCCTAATTGCAAGACAGCGATTGCTCAGGTTGAGATGAGAGATGAAGAGAAAAAGAGCACTTTAAACTATATTAAAGCAAGGGTTGATACTGGAGAATATATCATCTATGCTACAACAAGACCTGAACTTCATCCAGCTTGCGTTGGGATATCAATAGATGAGAAAGGAGAGTATGTAACTGCATTAAGAGATTCTGAAAAATGGATTATGAGCAAAGAAGGATTTGAAAAATTCAAGGAAGAATTTAATCTAAGATTATTAAAAACATACAAAGGAAAAGAGCTTGTTGAAAGAGAAGTGCATATTGAATTTGCACAAGGTCCTGTGAAGATAACTCATGATATTTCTGCAAAAACTGAGTATGGAACAGGAGTTGTTTATTACTGCTCTTATGGTGGACTAGACTGTGTAGAATGGCTTGCGAGACATAAAGATATTTCTCCAATACATGTAATGGACGATTCAGGAGTTTATAATAACTTAAGCCCATATCAAGGAATGAACTCAGAGCAGGCAAGAAAACAAATACTTGAAGATTTACATGCTAAAGGTCTACTTGTTAAGAAACAAAATATTAATCATGCAGTTAATGTCCACGAAAGATGCAATTTTGATATTGAATACATAGCAACAGAGCAGTGGTATATCAAGTATTTGGACTTAAAAGAACAATTCTTAGAAAACGGATCTGAGTTAAATTGGCATCCAGAGCATATGAAAAATAGATATGACAACTGGGTTAAGGGACTACAATGGGATTGGTGCATTTCAAGACAGAGACATTTTGGAGTTCCATTTCCAATATGGTATAGTAAAAAAACAGGACAAGTGATATTGGCAGATTATGATCAGCTTCCTGTTGATCCTTTAGTTGATTTTCCAAAAACACTGCCGAAAAATCATACTGCTTCAGATATAATTCCTGAGAAAGATGTTCTTGATACTTGGGCGACTTCAACTTTAACTCCAATAATTGCAATAGAACTTTTGAAAGATCATGAGAATTATGAGGAATTGCGAGCTAAATTATTTCCAATGAGTTTGCGAGCTCAAGCACATGACATAATATCTTTCTGGCTTTTTAATACTTTAGTGAAATCTCAATTACACGAAGGAAAAAATCCTTGGAAAAATGTAATGATCTCTGGCTGGGCTCTTGATAAACACGGGAAAAAAATGAGTAAAAGTAAAGGAAATGTTGTTGAACCAGAAGAAATGCTTTCTAAGTTTTCTGCAGATCCTTTAAGATTCTGGACAGCTGGCTCAAGACTGGGGGATGATCTTTGGTTCGCGGATAAAGAATTTGTAACAGGACAAAGGTTGGTTGTAAAATTATGGAATGCATCTAAACTTTGTTTAAGTCATTTGCAAGATTATAAATTCAGAAAACTAGAAAGACTGGAAATTGTAGACAGATGGATGCTTTCGAAATTAAATAAGCTAATACTTGAGGTTACTAATGCACTTAATAATTATGAATACTCAAAATTAAGAAATGAAACTAATCAATTATTCTGGAACGTATTTTGCGATTATTATCTTGAAATTGTAAAAGACAGATTATACAATCCTGATAGAAGAGGAAAACACGCTCAAGAATCTGCACAATATACTGTTCATATTTGTTTGCGAACGTTTTTGAAACTATTTGCTCCGATAATACCTCATGTTACTGAGGAGATCTATCAAGATTATTTTGC
>CAZDUE010000016.1:0-18236 GCA_964508575.1 uncultured Methanosarcinales archaeon | reverse complement strand
AAAGCGGACAAAGATTCTTGCAACAAATTAGGACAAAGATTCTTGCACTCTACAAGTAGAAACTGGTTTTTCAGACCAGCGCCTTACCAGATTGGGCTATCCCGGCATTACACGGCTCGTTTGCAAGTTAAGATTATAAGTGGGTTTTTCCCCACTTCATTTTATGATGAGTAAAATGAGGGGGTGGGGAGAGACCCACAATGGTAACGTATGTTATAGACCTTAAAAAGTTAATGAAAAAAACGGCAAAGTTTTTGAGAAATTCTGACGTGCCTTTGCATTTTAGCAAGAGTAAAAATGAGATTTATGATTTGCATAAAAAGCTTGTTTTATATGTTTTATTTTGTCTTGTTGATGTTGCGATAGATCGTTTTGGTGAGTTAATTAAAATTGTTGACTTGACAGAAATAGGAATTAAAAAAGCTCCGCATTATTCGACGATGTGGAGAGCTTGGCGACGTTTTTCGCCAAGCTTTCTAAGAAAGCTTGTTAAGAAAAGTGGTAAAGGTGGGAGAGATAAATGTGTGGCAATTGATCCAACACATTTTCAAATAACAAGACCTAGTTTATCTTATTGTAAAAGAACAAAAAGAGATTTAATGCAAGAGCCTAATAGAAAAACGACAATAGCAACAGGAACAAGAAGCTTAAAAATTATTGACGCTGTAATGAACAAAGACTGCCATAGACATGGCTTGGATGATTTTGAAAAAATGGCAGATAATTGGATTAAAAATAAAACAATAGTTGCTGATTCAGAGTTTGATGCAGAAGAAAGATTTCATAAAATTGTTATAAAATTTGGCGGCAAAGGAGTAGCACCCTTAAGACATAAAAATATTCCTTTATGGCGAACAAAAGGGTCGCGACGCAAAGAATTACGTCGCAAATGGCCTGGAAAAAGTTATCACAGAAGACCTTTAGCAGAAACAATAAACAGTATGCTCAAAAGAGGGATGAGTGCATTTTTAAGAGGTCGCACCGTCTGGCAACAAGCCAGACACTTTTACACAAAATGCTTCGCACATAACATGATAATAAGGTGTCAAAAATGAACTTGCAAACGAGCCCATTACACGAAAAGCTTTTATATTTGAAGATATCTACTATGAATATCTTAGTAGGATCAGATTGGTCGATCCTTTTTTTTCTTTTTTTCCCTTCATTTCTTCATATTCATTAATGTCAAAACTCCTTAATATGTTCATCGTTGAAAAAAGCGAAAAGTTTTCAAAGAATTCGAAAGACTTATGCAAAAATTTGTAGACTTTTTATTGAGCTTTTAAATCAAGCAAAGTGATTACGGGAAATTCAGAAGTTTTAAAAATCGTGTTTCATTTCACAAGAATCTTCTCCAAAAACTCTGCATTCTATGCTTCTGGATTTTATCTCGCAAACAGCATAAGCGGCTGCAGGAATTCCTTTATTATCAAAGTTTTCCACAAGAGACTGTATTGTGAAATGCGGAATTTTATTGTGCACATTAAGTTTGTTCCAATGCACATGACCGTTAAATACAGCAAGAACTTTGCCTGAATCTTGTATGATTTTTCTTATTTCTTGCCTGTTGCTTATTAGTCCTTTATTCTCTCGTCCTTCAAACCAAAAATTCCCTCTAAGATTTTGATCTGCTAAAGGGTGGTGAACAAAAACAATTACTCTGTTTTCAGTTTCTCTTAAATCTTTTTTCAACCATTTAATCTGTTCTGATCCAATAATTATTCTGTCTTTATGCCATGATGAAAATAAAACAATCAAATGAATATATTTAATATCACAAGAATAGTAAAATTTACTTATTTTTAAAATATTTTTTATCTCGCTTTTTGATAAATTTTTTAATTCATGATTTCCAATAACATTGTACAAAGGGCATTTAAGATTGTTCAGAATCTTAAGTCCTTTAGAATAATTTGCTTTGTCTTGATTTTGATCCTTCCTCTCTATCAAATCTCCCAAATTCATAACAAAGTTTGGTTTGACTTTATTGTTCATAGTATTGACAAACTTTTTCAAAAGCTTTTCAGAATGATTTCCGAGTTTCCTATTGACCCCTTTAATAAAGCAGTTTTCTCCTAAATGCACATCAGATATTATTCCAAATTTCATTTTTCTCAAAACAAATCCTCAAACAAAATCAACATTCAATTTCCTATTTTTAATATTCTCAGAAGTCTTATCTGCAAATTCTTCTAGTTTGACTGCAAACTTTATTTTTCCATCAAGAGTTCTAATGGAAACTGCTCCTGCTTGTTCTTCTTTTTCACCAACTGTCAGCATTAAAGGAATCTTCTGTAGCTGCGCTTCCCGAACTTTATAATTCATTGACTCAACTCGAGAATCAAGTTCTGCGCGAATTCCTTTATCCTTAAGAGCATCAACAACTTTTTGTCCATAATCATTGTACTTATCAGAGAGAGTCATGACAATTACTTGGACTGGAGAAAGCCATAATGGAAATTTTCCTGCAAAGTGTTCGATTAAAACTCCAATAAATCTTTCAAGAGATCCTAAACTTGCCTGATGTATCATTATTGGTGTATGCTTTTTTCCGTCACTTCCCTCGTAAGTTAACTCAAACCTTTGAGGCAGCTGGAAATCTAACTGCATTGTTGCTAACTGCCAGCTTCTTCCAAGAGAGTCTTTAATGTGAACATCAATTTTTGGACCGTAAAAAGCTCCATCACCAAGATTTATAGTGTATGAAATTTTTGCTTTTTCAAGAGCTGTTTTCAATCCGGCTTCTGCAATATTCCATTGTTCTTCTGCACCTAAAGAATCTGCAGGTCTTGTGGACAATTCCACATGATATTCAAAATTAAAAACATCTTCATATATGAATTTTATAAAATTAATAACTCTTTGAAGCTCCTCTTGTATTTGGTTTTGTGAACAAAAAATATGAGTATCGTCTTGTTGGAATTTTCGTACTCTTGTTAAGCCCCCTAAAGCTCCCTTGACTTCATTTCGGTGAAGCGCTGAAAAATCTGAAATTCTTAAAGGAAGATCTCGATAACTTTTAGTCGAATTCTTGAATAATAAGCAGTGACCTGGGCAGTTCATTGGTTTTACAGATGATTCTTTTTCATCCATTTTTACTAAGAACATATTATCCTTGTAATGCTTCCAATGTCCTGACGTTTCCCATAATATCTTGTCATAAATTAAAGGAGTTATGACTTCAGAATAACTTCTTTTAAAGTATTCCTCTCTTAAAAACTTTTGAAGTTCATTAAAAATAATTGTTCCTTTTGGATGAAAGAAGGGTGCTCCTGGAGACAGTTCATTGAAACTGAAAAGATCAAGATTTTTTCCAATAACTCTATGGTCTCGTTTTTTTGCTTCCTCTATCTTTTCCAAATAATCGCGAAGCATCTTCTTGTCAGGAAAGGATATTCCGTAAATTCTTTGAAGCTGCTTATTTTTCTGGTCGCCTTTCCAGTAAGCTCCTGCAACTTTAGTAAGTTTAAATGCTTTCACCACTCCAAGCTTAGGAATATGAGGTCCTCTGCATAAGTCTGTAAAATCTCCTTGCTCATAAGCAGTTATGTTATTTTCTCCGTGTTCATTGATTTCTTGCATATCTTCTAATAACTCGATTCTATAATGCTCATGCGAGAACATTTTCATTGCTTCTTTCTTGTTAAGTTCAATTCTTTTAGTTTCAAGATTTTTATCAATTATCTCCTGCATCTTTTTCTCAATCAACTCCAGATCTTCTGGACTGAATGATTTATCAATATCAAAATCGTAGTAAAATCCTTCATCTATAGCAGGTCCAATTCCCAATTTTGCTTCAGGATATATTTCTTTAACTGCCTGCGCTAATATATGATTGGTAGAATGCCAGAATACTTGTTTTCCTTCTTGATCATTGAATGTTAAAATTTGAAGATAGCAGTCCTTGTTGAGAGTTCGATTCATATCCCATAACTTATTGTTGACTTTAGCAGCTAATGAATTTCGCGCAAGTCTCTCGCCTATAGATAAAGCTATTTGCATAGGAGTAGTGCCTTTTTTTACTTCTTTAATGGATCCATCTGGCAGTGTTATTTTTATCATTAATATCGAGAGTTTGTATTTTCCCCAGAATATATAAAGCTTGTGTGAAGTTTTTTAAATAAATCATTCCTCCCAAAGTAGATGTTAGAAACCGTTTCCCTTTTGGAGCAGAGATTAAATCTTGATTCAGTAAGGTTATTTTTGAATCCTTTTGATGTTACAGATGCTTTCTTATCAGTTTTTAGAGCAGAACAGATAAGTAAGATTCTTGAAGATATCTCAAATTATAAAGTTTACAAAAAAATAAAATTACTCTTGAGTTCTGATGGAATGCGAGAATATATGCGTCAAATCTCTAGAAAAACAGATGATAGAACGTTTCATAGATTTAGAAGGTTTGCTTTCTTTCAAGAGGGAGATGATAGAAGAAATGCATTATTGCAGCTTTTTTTATATCAAATGATTGCAAGACCTATGATTTACAGAGATACTGATAATGACGAGTTTCAAGATACTAAAGTGAGGGAGCTTGCTGAACAGCAGAAAGAAGCAATGGGCGAGCAAGTTTTAACAAGGAGAAAAAAAGAGTTGATCTCAATATGTTACGATGCTTTATCTGTGTTCTATGACAGAGTAGAGTCAAAAGAATTTGTTGATTACAAAGATCATGATTTTGAGCAGTACAAAGAGCTTTTTCAAACAGATTTTGTTCAAAGATTGCAGGAAAGAGATCAAGGATCTGCTTTTGCTCTTTATCTTCTTGCAAATCCGGATGTTCGGGTAAATTTATTATCCCAGTATTTTGTACAAAGAGATGTTTTTCAAGTCATGGAAAATTTTGAACTTATTGAGAGCGCATTTGGAGAGAGGATAGAAGATCCTGGAGAACTCAAGAGAAAAGTTCAAATGAGCATTAATCATGGGAATAAGTTTTTGCAATTATTTTCTCTTCAACAAGAATCAATGTTTCAATTTCCTGAGGAATTAGGAGCTCTTATTGAGAAATCTGCAAAAGGACTTATTTTTTTGAAATCAGATTATGAGCGGAAAGTAAGGGATTCTGAATCAAGAGTAAATGAGATGTCTGAAAGATTCAGAAGACAAGGAGAAAGATTAGAAGAAGCTCTCGGAGATAAGCGAGATCTCGCTCAAAGATTAGAAGATGCAAGATTAAAGATTCATGCATTAGAAACAACACCTCCTGAGATAGATCATACTGAAGAGTACAGAAGATTGACAGCAGAGTATAAAGAACTAGAGAAGAGAACAAAAAAGCTAGATGCGGATCTTAAAAAATCTGAAGAAGAATCCAGAAGATTAAGAGGAAAAAATAAGGAATTCACAGGAATTATTGATGAAAAATCTGGCGCAATCAGAGAGCTTGAAGCAAAGCTTAGCACCATGGAGCAGGAATTGGAAGAGCTTAAATTCGTACCTAGACTTAAAAGATATTATTCTGACAAAACAGCATTGCTTATCATAGGAGTCAATCAGCAAATACCTCTGTACAGATCTGTCCTTGAAAAAATATTTGACGTATTTGAGATAGTTCCATTTGAAAAAGTATTTAGCAGCAAGCCAGAAGTCCACGATATGGTGATTTATTGTGTATTAGGAACACATCATGGAGAAAAAAAATGGGTGGAGAATAGGAATAAAAACGTGATTACTTTTGGAAAAAGAAGCTAGGATTAAAGAAGAGATCTTAAGATTTCTTTATGATAATAATTTGCCTCCTGAATACAAAGTCTTAAGAAAAAAATAGTTCACTCAATTATGTACTTTATCCGGCCATTATAAGTTGAGCTAAACCTAGAACTGCCAAATTGTCTTAAGTAGCTTCTTAAAAATTCAAGAGCTTTATCTCTTGCTGGTTCACTCGCAATTCCAGTAATTCCGGTTATGTTTAGCTCGGCTTGGTAAGAATCTGATCCAGTCGGTCTAAATTCAGGAGCTTGAATTGCAGGACCTGTTATTTTAAGTTCAACTTTTGTTGAAGAAGCGTATTCAAAATCTAAAGGATACGTGCTTGTTTTATTATCAAGATCAGTCCTATGGGCTCTGATTATTGCATCTAAAGTTCGTTTCAAACTAGAGGGGGTTACATTAGTTTGAATTATTGCACACGCAAGTTTGGTCCTTAAATCTTCAGGACAGGATTTATGTTGTTCCATTAATGAGCTCATAAGTATTACAGAAAAATCCTTTATTTAAAAATTTATCTTAAGAAAAACTGAAAAATAAAAAAATCAATCATGAATCGTCTAAATCGTCGCTGTCATCATCATCGAAGTCGTCGCTGTCATCATCCCAATCATCGAATTTTATTTTCATTTTCCATACCTCCGCATGAATTGTACTTTTAACAGACAATAGGGGCGAAATTATTTAACTTCTATATAAATCTATCTCCCTGGTGCTTTTATCAATGATGTCAGAAAACTTGAGGAGTTAGTCTAGGTCCTAGGGCTTTCATGCTTTCTTTTCCACATCCAGGACATATAAAAAGATCATATAAAGAATTGCCGCTATTCATTTTTCCATGTTTATTTAGCTTTACATCACATTTTCTACAGTACTCGTCCATCTTGTTCACCTTTTTTTGCTCATTCTATGCTTTTTTTAACATTTAATGTTATTTTGTTCCATTTTTTTTATAATAATTACAACTAGAGAAACCAACCAGATCATGATCAAAGATCAGAAGATCCAATATACTAATGTAGCTACTGGTTTATATATCTATTGTTTTTGAATGTTTTTTGCTAGAAAACAGAAAACTATTTATGGAGGTTATACCTTATGTTTAAACATGATTGAACTTGAACTAAAAGAATGGGGCAATAGCATAGGAGTAATATTGCCTGCTGAAAGATTAAAACAACTTGGCTTAAAGAAAGGAGATAAGATAGAGATACATATAAAAAAGAAAAGAATTGATGGATTTGGCATATGTAAAAAAGCCCAGTCATTTATGGAAGAATCTGATAGTGATAAATTTTAGGTGTTGAATATTGAATCGAAATTTTATGATGCTATGCACTACCTATCAACCCTTCAAACCATCTTTAACATCCTTGTAATACTTTTTTCCAAGAGTTCTGAGATCGTTCGGGTTTAATTTTTTAAGATAATTGGTAACTTGAAATCCTGCAAGTATCTCAGGCATTACTACAAAATCTGCTCCTTCTTCATATAAGCGTAGCGCATCTTCATCAACTCTGGTGGTTACTATTATTAGAGCTTCTTTGTTTATTTTTCTTACTTGTCTTATTACCGCAAGATTATTTCTTAGATTGTTGACACTTGAAATAACAGCGCGGGCATGTTCAAAGCCAAGTTCTTCGTACATATCCACGTTATCCATGTCAGTGCAAATAGCAAAAATTTTACGTTTCAAAAGAAGATTGACTCTTTCAGGATTATGGTCAATAACTAGAAATTCATTTCTAGATTCGTTTTTAGCTTCGCTTTTTGCTTCATTTTTTAATTCAGAACTTTCCTTTGCAAGAGAGTTTATCACATTCATTCCCATTTTATGAGTTCCTATAATTATGATATGATCTTTCATTTTGTGCTTTATTGTGATTGAATCTCTGGCATTTTTATCAGACGGCATAAGTTTTACAAAGAATCTGAAAAGCGTTTCATTGTATCGCAAACTGTATGCTGTCAAAGTCATGCTAATTATAGTTAGTATTGTTATGAGCGAGAACATTGATTCAGACATTATTCCCGCAGTTACAGCTTCATGTGCAATGATTATTGAAAATAAATCAATCTGTCCTATTGCAGCACCTGTAAAAAAAGAGGTCCTATTCCCATAATTAAAGAATTTGCAAGTTATTATAGTTACAAGTGGCTTTAGTAATAAAATAACCAGCAGAAGAACTGCAAATAATCCGAAGTTATAGCCAGAAAATTCAGTGCTTATGCTCATTCCCAGAACTACAAAGAATAGAACTACAAAAAAGTCACGGACTGGCTTGACTCTTCCTGATATTTCATATGCGTGATGTGTTGATGCTAACGAGATTCCTGCTATGAATGCACCGATTGCCAATGAGTAATGAAGGTATAATGCAAGCCCTCCCAGAAGAAAAGATATTCCTAAAGAGGTGATAAGCAGCACTTCAGGGTCTTTACCACTTGCTTTCAGCACTAAAGGAAGCACGAATTTAGTGAATAAAAACGCAACAATGACAAGCAAGAAGGCATTTTGAAATAATCCTAGTAATTGAGCTCCTGAAAAATTAGAAGATCTTCCGATTAAAGACAAACTAGTCACTGCAACAACATCTTGAATCAACAAAATACCCAGGACTAATTTTCCATGTATTGTATCCATTTGATTAGTTTCATTGAATGCTTTTACAACAAGCAAAGTG
The DNA here is from genome assembly GCA_964508575.1 of uncultured Methanosarcinales archaeon. Taxonomy (GTDB): domain Archaea; phylum Nanobdellota; class Nanobdellia; order Woesearchaeales; family CAZDUE01; genus CAZDUE01. The sequence continues at coordinate 9,846 of CAZDUE010000016.1, read as the reverse complement.
CTTGATAGTGATATTGCAAGGGCAACAAGTAATGCTTGAGCAATATTAAGTCCAAATGCAATTGAGATGAAATAAGTAGGCACCGCAGTAAGTATCATCTGCAAAAATCCGATCCATACACAAGAGATTCCTAATTCTTTTATTTTTTTAAAGTCAAGATCAAGTCCAATTATGAATAATAAAAAAGCAACTCCGAAATCAGACAAGGAGGAGATAACTTCTGAATTTTGAACAAGACCGAGAACATTAGGTCCTATTATGAATCCTGCAACAATATAACCTATGATTATTGGCTGTTTTAAGGGTCTCGCGATTAATGCAAGAATCATTGCAGCAACAATTGCAATTCCTATCTCATATAGTGTTGATACCATTTTTTATTTAAGATTTTAAATGTTATGAACTAAGAGTCATATCAGATCTTTGCTTTTGAAGTTAACATACATCATTGCAACAAGTACAAACATCAGTACAATTGCAAAGACATATCCATATTGCCACTGTAGCTCGGGCATATACTTAAAATTCATACCATAGATTCCTGAAACCAATGTAGGGATCAAGATTAAAGCCCCCCAGGCAGTTAGTTTTTTAACTGAAATGTTAAGGTCATGAGAAAGCCGTGAAAAATGTATTTCCAATATGTTTGTTAATAACTCTCGTTGTGTTCCTGTTGTCTCAATAATCTGTGAAAGATCAAAAGACAATGTTCTGAAATGTCTGATATTTCTTTTTTCAATATCAGCAGAGTAATCTTTCTCTATTGCAAGAACTACCTCTCGATTCGCGAGCAAAGATTTATGATAATAAATAAGCTTTTTCTTAAGATGGAATATTTCTTTCACAAGATCCTTTTCTTTTTCTTCTTTTTTGTAAACTCTTTCTTCAAGAGCATCAATCTTCTCTTCAATAAGCTCGGTTCTTTTGAAATAGTCTCTAGTCATCAGCTTATATGCCAAGTAGCTAACTCCTTTATCAAGTGTCTCCTTGCCATCTTTAAACCTATTAAGCAAGTGTTTTGAGCTTTCAGAATCAAAATGTCTCAAAGTGATAACAACATTGCTTTTTTTTGAAATAAATATCGCTAATGGCGAGACTAATTCTTCTTCATCTACAGGAAATCTGTAAATTATCAAGCTAAATGCATCGAGTTCCATTAATCTGGGTCTTTCTTTTTCATCAATTGCATCTTTTATAATATCATAAGAGATCTCGAAATCATCAGAAATCTGTTTTATGTCCTGGTCTGTAGGATCAAGAACATCAATCCAAGCAGAAACATAAGTCTGCTTTGCTCTTTTGATATCGCCTTCTTCTATTCCACCTTTTTTCTGCATATAAACTTTAATCATGCAAATTTAATTGAAACAAGTTCTTTTTAAATGTTGCGTTGTGGTGTATGGCAAATTCTGTGATGTTATAAAAATTCAATAGATTTTTTCTATAATAAAAAAACATTACTTTCAAACTCTTTCCATTTCTCTGCTGATCTCAACTATCTGCTTGACAGAATTGCTGAATGTATCAACACTTAAGTGTTCATTAGGGCCATGTTCTCCGCAACCAGGATCAGTAACTCCAATTACCGCAGTATCTGCAAGTGCAGTTAGCTTGTCCAAGTCAGGAAGGCTTCCTCCAACTGCTTTTATATGAACTTCTGACTTTCCATAAGCTCTCATTTGTCCACGCATTACAGCAGAAATGTATTTACTTTCAGTATTAATTGTAAGTGCAGGGCTTGAAAAGATTTGTTCTATCTCTGTGTTATTATTATCTGCTAATTTTTCTAGAGAAGAATAAATATCTGCTGGATTTTGTCCACCAACAAGCCGGAAGCTGAGATAAGAAACTGCATGCTCTTTATCAAAACCCTCCTGATTATATTTCGGATCATTTAGATATGCTTTTCTATCAGAGATTTCTTCAACAGTGAATAAGTCTGGAAATAGGTCATACTTTTCAGCAATCCTTTGAACTGCAGTATTAATATTTTCATAGTCAGGGACTGTAATTTGAACTTCTCCAGATGGAGAAATTGATGGTGAAACAGAAACAGATCCATAGTACATAGAATCAACATCGTAGAAAATTCCCTCTCTCTGTAATCCGATTAGTAAATGTGCGAGATTAAGAACAGGTTCTTGAACAGGACCTCCGTAATCGCCAGAGTGCAGTGATTCTTCAGGACCTTTTGCTGTAATTTTAAATGTTCTTGTTCCTTCTTTTTCGCAAGGATTTTGATTTGCATAAAAAAGTCCTAGTGGACTGTGAGTAGGCCTATACCATCTATGATCAACTGCTGAAAATCCATTTTCTGGCTTAAGATGTTTTCCGAGCTTCTCTGTTGGATCAGATTTTTCTACAATTTTCTGTATTTCTTCAGGTACATGCTGTTCTGTTATATGATCATAGAATCCAGGCAGTAAAACTCTATTATTAACAGGATCGTGAGATTTGTGGATTAAAGATATAAGTTCTTTAGGATTTTCAGTTTTTAGTTTTGCAACTTCAACTCCTTTTAAGCTGTTTGTTAAAGAAGGATGTCCTGCAACTAAAGTAGGAGAATCACAAATAAGGATTAAGTCGCATTTAAGTTGGTCTTTATATTTCTTAACGAATTCACTCATTACTGACTTATTTGATTCTTCATTAAATTCAATTACAAACTTCCAATTGCATTTATTTTCTACAGCTTCTTGTAAATATTTCATAGCTAAAAGATAAGCTCCTATTGGTCCTTTATCATCTGCTATTCCTCGACCATACCAAACATCTCCAATTAGCGTGGGACTCCAAGGGTCTAGCTTTTGACCGTCTTTATTCCATTCATCAGGATTTGCAGGTTGTACGTCTCCATGAGCATACCCAAGTATTGTCTTAAGATCAGGATTACTCATTTTTTCAGCATAAACTATAGGATTTCCAGAAGTTGAAACTATATCTACATTGAATCCTATTTTTTCAAACTCCCTGGCAACATAACTGACTGCTTCTTGGATGTCTGCCTCATGTCCATGTTTAGCACTAACATCTCTGATTTGAGCTAAAGGAACTACAGTTTCTTGAAAAAAGCCGGGAGCTTCTTGTGCTACAAACTCATCCAGTGTACGAGTTGGATTATTAGTTTTCACTCTTTCTGATTCAGCAGATTCTGATGCAGCAGATTTTTCTATATGCCTTTGTTGCGACAATTGTAATGGTTTTATCTCCATATTTAGTTTAAGATTACTTGCACTTATTAAATGTTTTGCGTAAACATAGTTCATTGACCCACAGGCCACTGGACAAATACTTGCGTGAGGTTTATAAAGACAGAAATTCTACAGTAATTTTATGCATAAAGAAATAATAAGCAGACTTAAGAGAGTATTTGAAGAGCATGCTAATGAGAAGGACGGAGTTGAATTCTGGTTCGCAAGAGATTTGCAGAAACTTCTTGGATATAATAAATGGGAGAATTTTCTTAATGCAATTGAAAAAGCAAAAACTGCATGTAAAAATTCAGGTCATTCTATTAGTGATCATTTTCCTGAGGTCGGGAAAACGATAGCTATGCCTAAAGGAGCAAGTAGAGAAATAGATGATTTTATGCTTACCAGATACGCGTGTTATCTTATTGCTCAGAATGGAGATCCAAGAAAGGAAGAGATCGCTTTTGCTCAGAGTTATTTCGCTATTCAGACAAGAAAACAAGAGTTGATAGAACAAAGAATCGCACTTCAAGAAAGATTTGAAGCAAGAAATAAACTAACAGCTTCAGAGACAGAATTTTCAAGGCTTATTTATGAGCGAGGTGTTGATGATGCTGGTTTTGCACGAATCAGAAGTAAAGGAGATGAAGCTTTATTTGGAGGTTTTACAACAGCACAGATGAAAAATAAGCTAAGTATTCCGAAAAGCAGACCCATGGCTGATTTTTTGCCAACAGTTACAATCACTGCAAAGAATCTTGCTACAGAGATAACTAATTTTAATGTAAAAAAAGAAGATCTAAGCGGAGAAATTCCAATAACTCAGGAGCATGTTAGAAACAATAAAAGGGTTCGTGGCATTCTCGTGGAAAGTGGGATTGTTCCAGAAGAATTACCTCCTGAAAAAGACATAAAGAAACTTGAGAGAAAAATCAAGCATGATGAAAAGAGAATTGCAAAAAATTCAGATTCAAAAAAGTTACATGAACAGCAAAAAAATCATTAGTCTCATGGTTAATTCAAAAGTTTCAAACAAAATTGCAGATAGAAGTTTAGATAAAGGAATGGATGATAAGAGAAAAGACAGATTTATAATGTATAATTCAGATACCAGAATAATCAACAAAACAATTCCGAACAAGCCAGAGGAAATAATCAACATCCTTCATCCTCTTGTAAAAGAATGGTTTTTCTCAAGATTCAAAGAGTTCTCACTTCCTCAATTATATGGAATTATGGAAGTTCATAATCGTCAGAATGTGCTGATCTCAGCGCCAACAGGAGCTACGAAAACTCTAACATCTTTTCTTGCAGTTTTAAATGAGTTAATTGATTCTGATCAAAAGGGAATTCTTGAAGACCGAGTTTATTGTGTTTATGTCTCTCCTCTGAAAGCCCTTTCCAATGATATATCTGTGAATCTGCTGAGACCACTTCAAGAAATGGAAATAATATCTAAAGGAAAAATTCACGTGCGTATCGGAGTGAGAACAGGAGACACAACAGCTCATGAGAAAGCAAAAATGTTGAGAAGACCGCCGCATATTCTGATAACCACTCCTGAATCTTTGGCAATTTTATTGACTTCTTCAAAGTTTCGGGAGTGCATGAGAAAAGTAGATTGGCTTATCGTTGATGAGATTCATGCTCTTGCTGAGAATAAAAGAGGAGTTCATATGTCTTTGTCAATAGAGCGGCTTGCCCAGCTTTCTCCAGCAATGACTCGAGTCGGACTTAGCGCAACCATAAGCCCTTTAGAGGAGATTGCAAAGTTTCTTGTTGGTTATGAAAGTGGTAATGAAAAAAGTAATTTAAGATCTTGCAAGATTGTTAATGTTCAATTTCTTAAGGAAATGGATTTGAAAGTTCTATGTCCTACAGCCGATCTTATTGATGTGAGTTATAAAAAAATGCATGATGCTCAATATAATTTACTTCACAATTTGATAAAAGATCATAGGACTACGATAATATTTACAAACACGAGAAGTGCTACTGAGCGAGTTATTCATAATTTAAAGCAGAAATTTCCTGAAGATTATAAAGAGAATATCGGAGCCCATCATGGCAGTTTAGGCAAACATTCTAGAAAAAATATCGAGGACAGATTAAGAAAAGGGGGGATGAAAGTTGTTGTCTCAAGCACCTCTCTGGAGTTAGGTATAGATATTGGTTATGTTGATCTTGTCTTATTGTTGGGCTCTCCTAAAAGTGTTGCTCGCTGTCTTCAAAGGATCGGGAGATCAGGGCATCAATTGCATTCAGTAACAAAAGGAAGAATAATCATACTGGATAGAGATGATCTTGTTGAATGTTCTGTTCTTCTTAAATCTGCAATTGAAAAAAATATTGATAGAATTCACATTCCCAAGAATTGTCTTGATGTATTGGCTCAGCAGATTGCAGGAATCGCTGTTTCTGACAAGATACATATTGATGAATTAAAAGATATTGTTAAAAGAAGCTACTGCTATCATGATCTTGAAAATAAGGATTTTACAGATGTTATTGATTATTTAGCAGGAAGATATGTTGCTCTTGAGGATAGACATATCTATGCAAAGATTTGGCATGACCAAGAGAATGGGATGATTGGCAAAAGAGGTAAAATGTCGCGAGTTATTTTCATGACTAATGTTGGCACGATTCCTGATGAAACTCATGTTCAAGTAAAAGTAGGCGATCATATAGTTGGAACAATTGACGAATCTTTTCTTGAGAAATTAAAAAAAGGTGATGTTTTTGTTCTTGGAGGAGATACTTATGAGTTCAAATTTGCTCGAGGAATGACTGCTCAAGTTAATTCTTCTGTTGATCGTCCTCCGACAGTTCCTTCATGGTTCTCGGAAATGCTTCCTTTAAGTTTTGATCTTGCAATGCAGATAGCAAGATTTAGACGTTTAGTTGACGAAAAATTCAGATTGCGAAAATCCGAGGAAGAGATAATCTCGTTCATTAATGAGTATTTGTATGTTGATAAGAACGGAGCTGTTTCTATCTGCAAGTATCTGCGCGAGCAGTATTTGTTTTCAGAAATTCCTCATGACAAAAAAATATTAATAGAGACGTTTTCAGATAGAGGAAGGACTTTTTTTGTATTTCACACATTATTCGGACGTCGTGTTAATGATTCTCTTTCAAGATGTGTTGCTCTTGCAATCTCAAAGATACAGCATCGAGATGTTGACATTGGAATTACTGACAATGGATTCTTCATTTCATCTCCTAAAAAAGTTCAAGCTATCAACGCACTCAAAGCATTAAAGTCAGATCAAATAAGGAAAATAGCAGAAAACGCAATCGATAGGACTGAGATTCTTGCTCGTAGATTTAGACACTGCGCTACTCGAGCTATGATGATATTGCGTAATTATATGGGGAGGTCTAAACGAGTTGGAAGACAGCAAGTCAGTTCCATGATACTTTTGACTTTTGTAAAAAGAATAGACCAAAACTTTAGCATCTTAAAAGAGGCAAAGCGTGAAGTTCTCGAGGATTTAATGGATATTGAGAATACTTCTTTGATTTTGAAAGAAATTGAGAAAGGAAATATCAAAATCAAAGAGATAAATACTGAGATTCCTTCACCTTTTGCATTTAACTTGATAAGCCAGGGATATACTGATACTTTAAAGATCGAAGACAGGATAGAATTCTTAAGGAGAATGCACGCAAGAGTATTAGAGAAGATTAAGAAAGAAGAATGAGACTGCTTGGATGAAGTGTAAGTTAAGACAATTGAGATGCTTCATTCATCGATGCCAAATATTCTCTCTGATTAACTCTCCATTCAAGAACCCTTAAATGTTCATACTTCCAAACTCTTGCGATTCTCCAAGGCATTTCGATCTCAGAAGATATAAATTTAAATTTTTGCCATTCTCTTTCTCTCCACCCTCTATCATCATGATCACTTAATCTTAGTCCAGAAGCAGTTTTAAAGAAGTCTAAGTAATGATTGAAATAAGTTCTAACGCTATCCTGATTTTCAGCTTTTCCTTCAAAAACATCCCATAGAAGATTAGATAAATCAAGATATGGATGTCCAATTGAGAAAGATTCATCATCTATTATGACGCCATCTTTTATATTCTCGCGATGCATGTCTCCATGAATTATTGTGAAGTCTTCACTAAGTTCTTGATTCATTCTTGCAACAGCTAATTCGTATCTTACTCTTTTTGATTTAGCTTCCAGTCGTGAGTATATTTTTCTTCTGTTCGAATCATCTGCTTCGCTCAGTGCTTGTTCTATCTCCTCACCAGTTTTAAGCTTGACAGGGGAAATGAGTAAAGGAAGGTGCTGGTAGAAAATTTTTCCAAAGAAATGCATGTAAGCTAAAGTTCGGATAGTGTGTTCGACTTCATCATCTGGTTTTGAATTTTTTACATTAACATAGAAAACTAAACTATTGTTTCCCAATTCATAAGGTGCTACAGGCGATTGAACTATTCCTTGCGCTAGTATAGAATGAGATTCTCTGAGATTTTTGTTTATTATATAAGTCAACTTAGCCGAGTTTGTTGGTCTTACTTTAACCCATAATGTGTTTCCATCGCTTAATTCCAGTTTGAAAGGAGGATCTTTTGAAACAGTTTCAGGAAGTTCAACTGAACTGACATAATTTTCCAAACCTTGGCTTGTTTTTTCCTCTAAATTATGAAAGAATTTTATAAGTTCATCAAAATGTTGGTCTCCAAGTATTTTCGCCAATTGTTCTGCGTAATCCGTAAGCTTTGTTTTATTATCAAGATCGAGATTTTTGAATCTATCCATTACATATTGATGCAGTGGATCTTTAGTGGTTCTTTCTCCTTTTCTAAATCCATGCCTGTACATTCCATAACCTAAAGCTGTAAATTTATCTGGGATAAATTTTGTAAAATCTCCATCAGTCATTTTAATAAATTGTTCCATTCTGTAGCTGTTAATTATTGAAGATATTTCTGGAAAATGTATAGCAATAGGATCAAGACCTAAGTAATTTGCTAAGTTTGTGCTAATCTTATTTTCAACAAGCGCAGGATCAAATCTATGTTCTTTAAGTAAGTCATATGCTTTTTTCATAAAGTCGTTTTTAAGATCAGCATATTCGGGGAATAAAAAAATGTCTTGAGGAATAGATGCATAGTTGCCTGAGCTGATTGCTTTATTATATTTTAAATGGATTTGTTCATATCTTAATCTGATTTTATTAGCTCTTAATTCAGATTCTTCAAGTCCAGAAAGTTCTGGAAATAAGAATTTCATTCTTTCAATTGTTCCACTAAGATTATCGACTTTTCCTTTAAATTTTTCAGCTTTTAATCTTTCAACAAAATCATTAAAAATTTTAATTCTATCTTCAGGGCTGAAATCAACGCACCACACTGAATCATTGAACAAGAATTTTAATTCCATTCCTGGCTTGTATTTTTTTTCATAATCTGTTTTTTCAGGAATAAAATCACGAAGAACAGTTCTTAAATATTCTATTGCTAATAGTTTATTTTCTTGATATTCAGGGATTTTTGCGTCACTTGCATTGTCAAAGATACCCAATTTAAACTGCAAATCTCTTACAAATTGTGGATTTATTTCTCCATCATCAAAAGCGTGTTGTGCAAATAAGATTATTGTTTTAGAGGTTGCAATTGGCAGTCGAACATCACGTTCATTTTCTCTATGCCATATTGCATTACTGGCATTGACTAATCTGTAATTTTTGGATCCAGAACCTTGAAGGAGTATGCTATCCAGTACTGGGAACATCAGACCATCTTCTGATCTTGATTCGAATTCTTCTAAAAAAATAGAGGGGATTTTTGCAGTAATTAATTCATCTGCTCTTTTCCTGTAAGCTGTGAGCCGTTCTTCAAAGTATTTTGGACCCATCACATACCTTCCCAATATAAAATCTTTGATTGCAGATCTGTGCAGTGAGTAAACATAACCTCTAAATTCTTGTAAGAATGATTCTGCTTTTTGTTTTAAATCAGATTCAAGAATTTGAAGTTCTGTTGGTTCTAAGAGATTGTCAATCGACCTATTTCTTGATATTCGTGTTAATATTTCGCTTTTTCTTTCAGGATCTGCAGTTTCAATTGATCTTAAGACTTCAGGACGAGTTATTCTTTCTGATCTTTCTCGAAGTTCTTTTTCATTCATTCTTGAAAAATAAACCAAATCCACAAAACTGGAGGTTACAATATCTCCTCCTTCGATAGAATCATAAATTTTAATAGCATTTACTAATTGTCTTTCACATAATTGATTGATAAAAAAACCAACAGGATCCCAAGGATTAGAATGTCCTGGATTCGATGCTAAAAGAGCCAATTTCTTCGAAATGTTTTTTAAGATTTCAGTTCCTTGATAAGTATCAAGAAGACGTTTAACTGCATTATATTTATCATCAGCAAAAATTGATGAACCTATTAATTTGTGAAGATGCTTAACTTGTTGCTCAAGTCCCATTTCTTTAAATTTCTGCTCTACTTCTTTTTTTACAGCATTCTTGACCATTTCTACTTTGAACAAATATCCAATTTATAAATCTTTCTCTTTTTTACCACTATTTAATGACTACCTTTTCCTGAAATTTTTATAAATATGCTCGCTGAATATTATTAACAATATAATAATTATCAATATCCCTACAAAAAAATGTTCAACT
>CAZDUE010000015.1:0-19155 GCA_964508575.1 uncultured Methanosarcinales archaeon | reverse complement strand
TATTAAATTTAGTTTCTCCAGTGTCATGCTTGGAACTGAATAAATTCAATTGTCCTGCAGAAATTATTGTTAAGCCAGTGAATAGTAAAATCAGGTTGAAACCAGGCGAAAAATCCATTCAAGAAGTCAGAATAACTGTTGATTCCAATGTAGCTCTGGGTACTTATAGCTACCCTCTTGCTGTAAAAGCAAGCAACAGCAAAGATTTTAATAAAACAGTAGTTTTAAAAATAGAGGTACTAAAATAATAGTATTCCATATTTCAAATCATTGTAGAGGTATTAAATTGATCAAACATAAACATTTAAGAATTATAAAAAACAAGAAAGCAATGGAGCTCTCAATCAATTTTATTGTAATATTCATTCTCGCGATTGTTGTATTTGCATTTGGAATAAGAATGTCATACAGCTTATTCAACAAAGGTATTGAGACAAAAGCAACTCTTGACAGGCAAACTTCACTTGAAATAGAGAAACTACTTGATACTGGAGAGAAAGTAGTCATCCCTTTTGATGAGCAAGAAATAAGAAAAGGAAAACTCGGAGTCTTTGGTGTGGGAATAAGAAATGTTCTCGATGAAGGCGGAGAAAAAGACACTTTTCAAGTAACTGTTAAATTTAGCGGAGCATTTGACAAAGAAGGGAAAAAAGCATTAATAAATATAGGACCAACACCTTTATCAAATCCTGCTCAAGAATCTTCATTGACTGTACTAGTGAGAAAAAATGAGATTCAAAAAGTTCCGATATCTTTTTCAGTTCCAAGCAATGCAGTTTCAGGAAGATATGTTTTCAATGTTATGGTATTTCAAAATTCAGAACAGTACGGCTTTACAAAGCAAGTAACACTGGTTGTGCCCTGATTTTTCTTAAAAATTAATTTCTTACTACTTCTGAGGTATTGCAAGTTCATTAGTGATTAGAAAACTTTATATATCTCTTCCACAACTTAATCTTTCATAAGTAATTATCGTCTGATAAAGAAGAAAGGTAGGCGTATAAGAAAATAATTAAAAAAATGCAGATAAAGAGGTTGGAAAATGAAGGAATTTTTCTCAAATTTGGCGAAGAAGTTCAAAGGTACACCGAACTATGAAGAAGAAAGTAAAAAAGAAGAAGAATACTTGGAGCTTGACACTGCTCATACTGAGGAGAAAAAACAAAAAATATTAGTAAGAAGATTCATAATTGAAGAGTTTGACGATACCAAAATAATTCTTGATGTTTTTCGAGAAGGAAAAACAATAGGATTCATCAATATAAAGCCATTAAAGGACAAAGATCTTGTTGAGCTTAAAAGAGCAATAAATAAACTAAAGAAAACTTCAGAGGCAATGGAAGGAGAAATAGCAGGATTTGGAGAAGACTGGCTTGTTCTTGTTCCTTCATTTGCAAAAGTATACAAAGGAAAGCCAAATCAAGTTCAAGAAGCTCCAAAGGCAGCTCCTGAAGTCAAAGTCAAGGATGATGAAGAGTTTTGATTTTTTTTTTTAATTAATTGTTTTAGTTTTGGAAACTTTATCTGATGTGGTTGTTTTTTAACTAAAATGCAAATTTTCAAAAATCTATCAAGCTACCAAAATATTTTGTTGCATGAGATTAATATTAATAATTCCATTTATGTGACTCACAAGTCTTTCAGACCGTCTATAATTTTTGCATTTTCTTTCGGAGCGGAGTATGATAAAAATTCTATAAATTCTGAACTTTTTCAGTCTGTGGTTGCTGCACGAAAGTGCTTTGGAAAAAACCTGCCTGCGATTGTTCAAAGCGAAATTAAAAGTTCTGGCAGCCTAAAAGATTGCTATGAAATGGGTGAGAACTATCTTGATGAGGAAAAATCACTTTTTCTTCCTAAAAATGATTTGGATACTTGGAAGATATCACAGTTATTTGTTAAAAAATCAAAAGAGCAAAATTTAGATTTATCATCTGTGTTATATGTTGCACATCCTGCGCATATTCAAAGAGTTCTCATGGTTGGAGAAAAACAAATGCTTAAAGGATGTCCTTTTGTCAAAAAACAAATGCCTTGGTCAGTAAATGATAAACAGATGTGGACTAAATCTTGCAATCTCTGGATTCAAAGAGAAATATTGACCAGGATTTTTTATAAATTGAAAGGTCAAATTTGAGAGCTTTTTTATTGCATAATTTTGCATAAAATTAAATAGTCTGTTTATTTTAATAAATTGATGAACCATTACGAACAAAAACTTAAACAGTTCATTGTTGATACTAATATAGATGCGGAACATCTGATCTTCAATAGATCCTGCCATTCTGTCAAAGAAGCAGCTCTTGTAATTAATGCTAATTCTGAAGATTTTGTAAAGAATATCTGCATGATTTCTGATAATGATGATCTTGATCTCGTCGTGGTAATTGTTAAAGGCGAAGATAAAGTTGATAAAGACAAAGTTGCTGAAATTGTTAAAAGTAAAGTAAGAATGGCCAAGCCCTCTGAAATATTGGAAAGGACAGGGTATCCTTGTGGAGGAACTCCTTCTTTTGGATATGAAGCGAGATTCTTGATTGATGACAAAGTAATTCTCAAAGATTTTGTATATACAGGAGGAGGATCTGAGCAGAGCATTGTGAAAATATCAACGAAAGAGCTTTTGCGAGTTAACAGAGGAGAAATCGTGATTTTGAGAATCTGAATTTCAATTTCTGGAATCCGTAAACTTTAAATACCTTGCAGCATTCTTTTATTATTGTAGAGAGAAAGGAAAATGTTGTTTCTCTTGTAAACAATCAAGAACAAAGCAGGCACTTGCCTAAGAATATTTTGATGAAAATATTTTGATGAATAGTACGATGAGAAGTTTAAATAAAAGCGTCAAGAGACTTGTTCATAATCCAAGTCTTCGTGAAAAAAAAAGATACCTTGCTTATAAGGTCATGTCTTTTGAAGATGAATCTCTAGATTTAAGGACTATGCGCGAATCAGAGGAAGAAATATCCAAGACATTTATTAACTTATTTGGGGAAATAGGATACTCAAAAGCAGGAATGATGTTTGTCAAAGATATTGATAACTTTGATAATGCTAAAGATGATGTTAAAGATACAGGTATAATTAAAATAAACAGAAAATATGTGAAACACTTAAAGGCATGTCTTGCACTGACAAAATGGAAAAAATTTTCAGTTAAAAGCAAATTAGTGTCAGGATCATTGCATAATGTGAAAGCATCATGATTTGTTTCATGATTGATAAAAAAATACAATAAAAACAAAAAAATCGGAGGAAAAAAATGGTGAAAGATCTTCAAGCACAGAACCATCAAATGATGGGATATGATAGAGCAATTACAATGTTCAGTCCTGACGGTAGATTGTTGCAGGTTGAATATGCAAAGAAAACTGTAAAACAAGGAAGTACAGCAATTGGAATTGCATGCAAAGACGGAGTTGTACTTGTGACTGACAAGAGAATAGTTGATAAATTGATAGTCCCAGAATCTGTTGAGAAAATATGGCAGATTGATGAGCATGTTGGAGCAACTGCTTCAGGAATACTATCAGACGCTCGTGTTCTTATAGAAAGATCTCAATTAAAAGCGCAGCAAAACAGATTAACTTATGGAACTCCAATTGATGTTCTGACAATAGTAAAAGATATCGCTGCACTAAAACAAATGTGCACTCAATCAGGGGGCTTGAGACCTTTTGGAGTATCTATATTGATCGCAGGAGTTGACGACACTCCAAAGCTTTACGAGACAGATCCTACAGGAATATTCTTTGAGTATAAAGCATCAGTCATAGGAGAGGGAGAAACAGACATTGAAGAAATGCTTCATAAGGAGTATAAAGATACAATAACTGTTGATGAAGGGCTTAAATTGGCCATAAGCGCATTGATGAAATTTCTGGATAAAAGTTTTGAAACCTCAAGAATTGACGCTGCAGTAATAGGAATGAAAGACAAAAAATTTGTACACCTTTCAAGAGATGCGATCGACAAACTTGTTAAGGATGTCAAAAAGAAAAAATGAGTAAACTAAATATTTTTTATTTTTTTACACAGGAGATAAAATGATAAGCTTAGAGCACGCAATTATTGCACGATATAGAAAATCAGGAAAAACTTTTGAGATTTTTGTAGACTGTGATAAAGCTCTTGAACTTAAGGAAATTTTGAAAAAGCAAGATGTTGATTTCCAGCAAGTGGAAGATGTTGTTGCTTCTATTGATATTTTTGCAGACGCTCTCAGAGGATTAAGAACATCAGAAGCAGATCTTAGAATGGTTTTTGGAACAACAGATCATATGATTATATTGAAGCAGATGCTCAGAGATGGAGAAATACAAGTAACTGCAGAGCATAAGAAAAAACTTCGTGAAGAGAAAAAAAGATCATTGATCAGGATGATTTCAGAATTAGGAGTTGATCCGAGAACAGGGCATATTCACCCGATATCAAGGATCGAGAATGCTTTTGATGAAGCAAAAGTGCATATTGACGAACATAAGAGTGCTGAAGATCAGATCCAAGAAATTGTTAAAAAACTGCGTCCGATCCTTCCAATAAGTTTTGAGAAAAAACAGATCGATGTGAAAGTTCCTGCAATGTACACAGGAAAAACATATCCTGCTGTAAAAAAATATGGTGTATTAAAAGAAGAATGGCTTAATGATGGATCTTTGGTTGTGCGATTAGAGATGTCTGCTTCAGCATTTAACGATTTTGTCGCAAATATAAGCAAGCTGACTCAAGGATACGCTGAAATAAAAGAGCTTAATGTGAAAAATAAAAATTGAAATTATGATTGGAAAAATAAATAAAGAATCCAGATTAAAAATTATATGAAAACAAAAATGAATAAGGTGAAACAATGGGAAAACTGTTATTAAATGACAAACAAGTTGTTGTTCCTGGAGATATGATTGCTGAAGGGATGGATTTTGTTCCAGCATCAGGGACATTCAGGGAAAAAGATTTCATAATCTCAGAGAGATTGGGATTGCTCAGTGTTGACAAGCACTTGATAAGGATAATTCCGTTTTCAGGAAGATATGCTCCAAGAAAAGGAGATATGATAATCGGAAAAGTCATTGATGTGACTTTGATGGGCTGGAGATTGGATACTAACTCTGCATATTCTGCACTGCTTTCAGTTAAGGAAGGAAGCTCTGAATATATTGAAAGAGGAGAAGACTTGACAAAATATTTCAACATAGGAGATTATGTTGCAAGCCAAATAATTAATGTAACTAGCCAAAAGCTTATTGATCTGACAGTAAAAGGTCCAGGATTAAGAAAATTAGATGGTGGAAGAATAATCCAAGTTTCTCCTTCAAAAGTGCCAAGAATAATTGGAAAGCAAGGAAGCATGATATCAATGGTTAAAGAAGGAACAGGATGCAGAGTAATTGTAGGGCAAAATGGAATTGTCTGGATCTCAGGAACTCCTGAAGGAGAGCTAAAAGCTGTTGAACTAATAAGAAAAATAGAGTCCGAGTCTCATGTTTCTGGGTTAACAGACCGAATAAAAGAATACATAGAGAGCAATGGGATGGTTTTAAATCAAAATAAGAATCAAAACTAAGGTGATAATAATGAGTTATGAAAAAAGATTTGACGGCAGAGATTTTACAGAATTGAGGCCTATGTCAGCAAAAGTAGGGATAATACCAAGAGCAGATGGATCAGCAATGTTTAGGATAGGGCAGACTGTAGCTTATGCAGCTGTTTATGGTCCTCGTGATCTTTATCCAAAATTTTTGCAGAATCCAGAGAGAGGAATTTTAAGATGCAACTATAATATGATGCCTTTTTCAGGTGCTGGAGAAAGAGTAAGGCCTGGTGGAAACAGAAGATCTAAAGAAATATCTCTAGTGACAGAAAAAGCATTGCTTCCTGTTTTAGATTTGTCAGATTATCCTAATGCAGTCGTGGATGTTTTTATTGAATTTCCACAGACTAGCGCAGGATCAAGATGCGCAGGAATATGCGCAGCATCAATGGCTCTTGCAGAGGCAGGACTTCCAATGAAAGATTTAGTGTCAGCAGTTTCAGTAGGACAAGTAGATGACAAAGTTGTTGTTGATCTTGACTATCAGGAAGAAGCTTATGAAGATGGACCAGTATCAGATATTCCAATAGCAATGCTTCCAAGAACAGGAAAAATCTCACTATTACAAATGGATGGAGATATTTCAAAAGAGAACCTGATGAAGTGCTTAGAAATAGGAAAAGAAGCATGTTCTAAGGTATACGAGCTTCAGAGGGAGACATTAAGAAATAAATACGCAGGATATGATTGATAATATCAAGGAGGATTTAAAATGCACGAAAAAGCAAAAAAACACATTCTTGAATACGCTGCAAAAAATATGCGTTTCGATGGAAGAAAACTTGACGAGTACAGAAAAATAGAAGTACAATTAGGAGTTTCATCAACAGCAGAAGGATCAGCAATAGTTAAGATAGGAGAAACAGAAGTAATTGCCGGAGTTAAGATGCTTATAGAAAAGCCATATCCTGACACTCCAGACCAAGGATCATTAATGGTTGGGGTTGAAATGCTGCCAATGTCAAATCCTGCATTCGAGTCAGGACCTCCAAGCAGAGATTCCATAGAACTTGCGAGAGTGGTAGATAGAGGAGTTCGTGAGTCAAAAGCAGTTGATTTTAAACAATTAATGATTGAACATGGAGCAAAAGTTTGGATCGTATCTATTGATGTAGTCACAATAAATGATGCAGGAAACTTGTTTGATGCATCTGCTCTTGCAACTATCGCAGCAATAATGGATACAAAATATCCAGTATATGATGGGACTGCAATTGACTACAGAACAAAGACAGACCAGAAACTGCCTTTGAATAAAATTCCAGTATCTGTGACGGTCATAAAGATAGGAAACCACTTTTTTATTGATCCAACAGAAGAGGAGGCCTCTGTAATCGACGCACGGCTAACGGTAGCAACAACTGCCGATGGAACGATATGCGCACTCCAGAAAGGAGGAGATGAAGAACTCTCGATAGAAGATGTTGAGAAGATGATAAATCTTGGAATCAAGAAAGGATCAGAACTTCGAGGATATCTTTGATTCTTTTTTTACTTTTTTAATCTTATTCTTTTAAGTTTTTTTTTATCTTATGCAGACTATGTAAACTTAAGTGTAAAATTAAGCGAATCAGACAGCATAGACGGACATTATGAGCTTTGGATAACAATGCTGCAGAAATAAAGAGATCTGAAACTTTCGTTGAGCTTTGAATATGGGCTAACACACTTGAATATATCTATCGAGAAGACAACATCTCATAATAATCAATCATTTTTTCTGCCAGAGCTGGATCAATTCGTTCAAGTTTCCATCCTCGCTCTTCTGCATTATCTGGAATACTTCCTTGATTTTTGATAACTTTAAAAGGAGAAGAATATAATCTGTAAGAGTTACATTTTATTCCTGGTTCTGCAGACACTACATGCCTGTAGCTGATATGATTCATGCCTCTTAGAAATACAGTACATTTAATGAGATCTCCAAGATTAATTTACTCAAGAGTTATTGGAGTTAAAAATTGATTTTGTATAGAGTCACTAATATCCGTTTCAAAAATCATATGAATAGAAATTCAAAATAGTATTTAACTCTTTCCGTAAAACTTAAAAACAACTTGCAACTTAATCCAATTTATTGATTGTTATTTTAGAGAGAATCAAAATTCATGATAAAGATTGTGTGCATAGCGTCATAAAGTCAAAATTCAATAATGTTAAAATCATCGACGAGCGTTGCGAGGGGATGCTCCATCCGGGAACGCAGCTCCTTATTGTGTTTCGTCTGGAATTTTGAAGATGCTATGCACATACATAAAGATAAAAAATTAACGAAAAATTAAGATGCAGGTGATATCATGGTGGAATTAAAAGAGCCTAAAGGAATGGAAGAATTGATTTACTTTACAAACAGAATTATGGGAAGTGGAAAAGCAAGAGTTTGGGTTTTCAAACAGCAATGTGAAAAATGCAAAAAAGCAATGATGGGAAAGCCAGTAGATGACAAAGGTCATGTCAAGATCAGAGCAAAAGAATACCAATGTCCTTCTTGTAAGTATACTGTGGAGAAACAAGCTTACGAAGATACTCTATTAGCGAATGTGGATTATGTCTGTCCTTCATGCAAATATGCAGGAAAGCAGCAAGTTCCTTTTAAAAGAAAAAAAGTAAAAGGAGTTGAAATGCTTCGTTTTCCTTGTGAAAAGTGCAAAGCAAATATTGATGTCACAAAAAAAATGAAAGGGCTTGGACAGAGTGATGACTGATTTAAATGGTTTCAGAT
Source organism: uncultured Methanosarcinales archaeon (assembly GCA_964508575.1). Lineage (GTDB taxonomy): Archaea > Nanobdellota > Nanobdellia > Woesearchaeales > CAZDUE01 > CAZDUE01. Next base: position 10,846 of record CAZDUE010000015.1, on the reverse strand, counting down.
TTTTCAAAAAGTATTGGACAATTAAGACAAGACTTTTCAATGCATCCAGTCATTGCTAAGTTTGAGCAATTATGTTCTGAGTATTGTGCAGATGCCAGAGGAATAACAGAACTAGCAGAACATATAGGAAAATTATCAACAGAACTTGATGCTTATCGCTCACTTTATCTTTGTCAGCAGAAGCAAGAAATTCTGAGAGATTATCGTGATAAGATGCACGAAACAAATTTAGAGTTACTAATAGAACATGCTGTTCTTTGCCGTTTAAAGCGCGATGAAGGAGGAGCAGACGTTTATAAAGCCACAGCTGTTTTTTTTCACACTTATGTGGAGATGTTAAGTGGTTACGAAAATCCTCAAAGTTCATAGAAACCTTTTTATACCCTCTTCTTTTACCTTATAATAGTGCTTCTTAGTTCTTAAAATTCTAGAGGTACTGTGAAGGGTTTTTAAAGAATTCTTCAGGATATTTGCAAGCTGATTAAGAGGAGAAAACATGGATAAAGTTAAAAAAGGAGATTTTGTTGAAATTGAATATACTGGAAGGATCACAGGAGGTAACATTTTTGACACAACAGATGCAGAAGTTGCTAAAAAAAATGGGTTTTATGATGAAAAAGCAAACAGTGCTTATGGCTCTGTGATTGTAAAACAAGGACTTAAGAATGTTGTAAAAGGTCTGGATGATGCTCTTGTTGATAAAGAATTAAATAAAGACTATGAATTAAGTTTGTCAGTAGAAAATTCATTTGGAAAAAAAGATGCTAAGTTAATCAAAACATTTGCATTATCCAGTTTTAAAAATCAAAGAATTCCTCCTCAGCCAGCGATGCCTGTAAACATTGATGGACTTCCAGGAACCATTTTGCGGGTAGGTGGTGGAAGAGTAATGGTTGATTTTAATTATCAGCTTGCAGGAAAGCCATTAACTTATCAGTTTAAGATTAAAAGAATTGTGACTGATCAAGGCGAAAAAATAATGTCTGTAATGAAACTATCAGGGCTTCCAGTTGAATTTAAAACTGAAGAAAACAAGATAATACTTGAAACAAAAAAAGAATATGTTGATTATGTTAAGAACATGCTTAAAATTGCAGAATTAACAGCAGAGGTAAGAGAGAAATCATGATTGATTTGCGAAACTAAGAGATATATGATATGAAAAAGCATGTATGATATGATTCGAAAATAATATTTTAAAATATGCAGTGGGGCGAGGTGTTCAAAGGTGGAAGAATTAATAAAAAGTGTACAGCAGAGAGATTATAAAATAAATCAAGTCAACAATGCAAGTAGTAATCCGAAGTATTCTCTTAAAATGACTCTTCCAAAATCAGGAGGGGCTAATGAGCAATTAGATCGTGAATTACAAGAAATGCTTGAGAAACAGAAAGCAACAATAAAAGTTATAGGATGCGGAGGAGCGGGAAATAATACAATCAATAGAATAGCAGAAGTAGGGATAGTTGGTGCGGGAACAGTTGCAGTAAATACAGATGCTCAGGACCTTTTATATACTACGGCTGACAAAAAAATATTGTTAGGAAAAGAACTAACTAAAGGATTGGGTGCAGGAAGTATTCCTAAGATAGGAGAAGAAGCTGCTCGTGAGAGTGAACAAGAAATAAAACAAGCTCTTCAAAACTCAGATATGGTCTTTATAACTTGTGGATTAGGTGGAGGAACAGGAACAGGATCTGCTCCAGTGGTTGCAGAAATTGCAAAAAAGCAGGGAGCTTTAACTGTTGCGATTGTAACTTTGCCCTTTTCAATAGAAGGAAATAGAAGATTTGAGAATGCAATGTTAGGACTTGAGAAATTAGGGCATAATGTTGATACTTTAATAGTTATTCCTAATGATAAACTGCTTGAATTAGCTCCTGATCTTCCATTGCATACTGCATTCAAAGTTTCAGATGAGATATTAACTAATGCAGTCAAAGGAATTGCAGAATTGGTTACAAAAGCAGGGCTTGTCAATCTTGACTTTGCAGATATCCGTGCAGTAATGGGCAACGGAGGAGTTGCACTTATTGGAGTTGGCGAAAGTAATACAGAAAATAGGGCTGCAGAAGCTGTTGAAAAAGCAATACACAATCCATTGCTTGATGTAGATATAGCAGGAGCTACAGGAGCATTGATTAATATTTCAGGAGGTCCAGATATGACCCTGCAAGAAGCAAAAAAAGTTGTTGAAGCAGTATCTGAACGAGTGGATTCTGAAGCAAGAATAATCTGGGGTGCTCAAATATCTGATGATCTTGATAAGACATTAAGAACTTTGTTAATAGTAACAGGAGTTAAGTCTTCTCAGATATTTTCAGGCAAAGAATTAATAAAGAGAAGTAAAAAAGAAATAGAAACAGAGCTCGGAATAGAATTCCTTGAATGATGATAAAAAAAATTTGAAAAATTAATAACCTCTACGAGAATATTGAAGAGGGAAAATATTCAAGCAATATTAAAATAATCATATAAAATAACAAAAATAAAAAAGAGGAACAGAGGGAGAACATGGCAGCAGTTATTGATTGGATGAAAACACAGTACACTGAATGTGCGCGAGTATTAAGAGTGACAAAAAAACCAGACTCAGAAGAATTCAAAACAATACTTAAAGCAGCAGCTTTAGGAATGGCAATAATAGGATTAATCGGCTTTGTAATAGCAATGACCTACTTGGTGGTGTTTAAATAATGACAGAAAAAAATGAATATGATGATTTACTGGATGAATTATTAGAGCCAGAAAAAAAAGTTGAAGAAAAAGTCCATGAGAAGGAATCAAAAAAAGAACCAAAGAAAGAAGATAAAATAAACGTAGAAAAAAAATCTGCAAAAGAAAGCGATGACGGTCCTAAGATATATGCTGTAAGAACAACAGCAAATAGAGAAGATCAAGTTATGGACTTTATAACAAGCAATGTTTCTAGAAAAGATCTGGAAGTATACTCAGTTGTAAAGCCGCATGGAATGCGCAGTTATATCTTTATAGAAGCAGGCTCAAGAACAGATGCAGAACAAGCTGCATTCAACATTCCATATGCCCGAGGAGTTCTTCCGAATATCGTGAATTACAATGAGATAGAGCACATGCTTGAACAAGTAAAAGTGCAGATGAATATCGAAAAGAACGATATTGTTGAAATAATCTCAGGACCTTTCAAGAGAGAACAAGCAAAAATAACTCGTATTGACAGAGGAAAAGAAGAAGTTGTTGTCGAGCTATTAGAAGCAGCAGTTCCAATCCCAATAACTGTAAAAATGGATTCAGTCAAAGTAGTGCGAAGAGATAAGCATGAAGAAGCTGCAGAAGACGACAATGATGATTTTTAAGGAGAAAGTGGTACTGGTAAAAGAAGTTTTGGAGTTTGAGAGATTGCATCAAGTATTGCTAATTTAATAGGCAGAAATGTACGGACTTCAGATCTGAAAAAACTAGCGCAAGATACTCCTTTTTGTTTGAGAATGGGAATACCAAATTGGACTCCGGGTCTAGGACCTTGGTTGCCGCATGATAATCCTTCTTTTAATGCATATTCAGTTAATGCTTATTCTCAATCAAGAAATACAGGAGCAAAATATTCATTTTATGCTGAACTTCAAACAAGAAATGGCTCTTTAAAAGTTCGAACATTATTATACGGATAAATAACTGATTATTCTGAAATAGTTAGAAGAACTTTGACTAATTTAATAACTTCTGTAACAATCCAACTAATTTAATTCAGCATAACTAAATAGAACTCCGAAAGGAACGCACCAGACTAGAACTTTATTGTACTTGTTAATGTCTAAAGATTCAGAAACATTGTAGTTAACATTGCCTTTAGTTGCTTTTATTTTTCCTAGATCAATGAAATCTTCACTGTTTAAATCACTTGATAAATAAATATGAAGATCAGGACCGTTGATTGTCTCGAAATTTTCGAATCTTAAAATTGTCTTACTGGTTTCTGGATCTTTTATAAGCAATGCTTTTCCATCAACACCATGAGCTCCATCTTTGAATTCTCCTTGCTTGATTATTTTAGGAGGAGGACTTGCTCTCGGAGTTTGCATTGGAGAATATTCATCCATTTCAATAGTTTTATTCATCATTTTTTTTGTTTGAATATCAAGCTGCTGCTTAGTAGTTTTATCCATAGTTTCAAGATTATTTTTTATAATTGGAGTTTGGTCATTTACTTCTACAACTTTAAAAGCAGGAGAAATAAGATAATAAGCTAAAGGAAGTATTATCATGATTGCAATTATTGCTATTATGTATTTTTTGTTCATCTTATATTTTTAGTTGATTATTATTTATTAACCTTTGGTTTTATTGTTTCAAGAATCTCTTGTTCTGCTTGATATATCTTCGCAAGAACCATTGCAGAAATATTCGCTCTTGCTTTTTTGCTTGAGATCTTTCTAATGCATTGTAATAACTGGATCTATTCTTGTACTCTATATTCAGCATAGGGTATTTATGTTTATTTAAAATGAAATTCATTATCAATCTACTTATTCTGCCATTTCCATCAGCAAAGGGATGTATTGTTACGAACTTTAAATGAACTAAAGCAGCTAATTCAATAGGATGCGTCTTGTCTTTATTTTTCTTGTACCATTCAAAGAAGTCCATTAACATTGGGTAAACTTCAATAGCAAGAGGAGGAATAAATTTACTCCTTGCAATTCCCACTTGATGTTTTCTTATTTGTCCTGCAATATCTTGTCTGGTGTTTTCTAAAAGCTTTTTATGCCAATACAGAACAATATTTGATGAGAGTTCTTTTTCACATTTTAGCATTTCATAAAAAACTTGCTTATGAGATTCTGCTTCTTTAACATCACCAAGATGCTTTGATTTAGGAGTTATCCCTCTCTCTAGAAGATCAGCAGTTTCTTTTAAAGTTAAAGTGGATCCTTCTATTCTCTGAGTTTCATATGTGAACTTTATCATGAACTCTTCAATATGTTTTTCTCTAACAGAAATTGACATTGATTTATCCTCTTTAGCGTAATTTTTTCTAATGTTTTCTAAAATTGGATATAGTTCTTGGTCGTAAATTTCAGACAAAAATTCCTTCTTTAGTTTTTCGATATTATCAGGCAGAGCTGTACCTAGATATTGCTCTTTTTTAACAATTTTGCCCTTTTTTCTAATACTGTGCTCCAGGTAGTAGTATTCATTATCTCTGTCAATTTTTTTCTTTATCGTAACCATATAATGTAGTTACCCCTACACATTTATAAATTTTACGTTTTTCACCAAAGTGTAGGGGTAGGTTGTTTCTTCATTTTATTTTTTCATGTAAAAATATTTTTTATCCTTATCAAATTTTTCTATTGCATATCGCAGCATAGTCCTAGGCATTTTCTTACAGTATTTTTTAAGAAATTCCTCTAAAATATCTTGATTTTTCTTTCCTAATTCACGGAGCATCCAGCCAACTGCTTTGTGAATTAGATCATGTTTATCTTTCATTAAGATTTCTGAAATTCTTAACGTATCTTTGAGATTATTTTTTTTTATGAACGTGAATGTTGCAACAATAGAAATTCTTTTTTCCCAAATATTATCGGATCTTGCGAGATTGTATAAAATTTTGCTATTTTTATCAAGCAAATAATCTCCTGCAATATTCGGAGCAGTTAAATCAACAAGATCCCAGTTATTGGCTGATTTTGAATTTTTCAAGTAGAAATCAAATATTCTTTTTTGTTCTGCATAATTGTTTGATTTTTTTGCAAATTTATACTGTTCTACTAGAATTAAGAATCCTGTAAGTCTATGCTCGTGTATTCTACTTGAAATAAGATCTTGAATGCCTTTTAAATTCGCATTAATATTATTTTTTGCAATAGCTCTTTGCTGAGGAACAGTAACTCCGATAAAAATGTCACCTTCTCCATACTGCCCTTTGCCTGTCTTGAAGAACATTGAATTGATCTTTGCTTTTTCAGATGATGAAACCATATTTAGCTGCTGGATTATGATCCTTGATATTTTTGAAGTCATATTATAAAATTATGCTTATAAGAATATAAAACTATTCATCCTGTGGAATGGAATCTAGAAAATATCTGAGTGAATCAAATGGGTAACATGAATACAGGGTAACTCCTGATTTTGCTATTTCTTCAGTCTTATTCAATAAATCTCGAGCTTCGCTAATTTTTCCTTGCTCTTTCAAACAATAAAATAATGATAGATGAAGCCTAATTTTTTCACCTAAAAAATGAATTGTCTGATCCTCTTCAAATAAATCATTACTGACTTCTAAACCTTCATCAAGAGTTTTTACAGCTTCTTCAAATTTTCCTTGAATGTAAAAAAGTTTAGATTTTAAAAAATAAAAACCCGTGAAATTTATCCGTTCAAGATTTTCTTTCTGATTCAAAAACGTATCCACAAGATCCGATGCTTTTTCATAATCCCCTGTTGAAATTAGAATATTTCCTTTTGCAATATAAGATGAAACAATTGCGGGATTAAGAGCTATTGCTTTTTCCACTTCTGATAAAGCTTCATCAAAATTGCCTTTATTCATTAAAAGACGAGCTAATTGCAAATGAGTTCCTAACGAATTTAAATCTAAATCTAATGTTCTATTTAATGAAGTTGCAGCCCCTTCATAATCTTCACAAATATCATTTAATTGAGCTTTTAGTTCATATCCTTTTTTATTCAAAGGATGATTAATGATGAGCTGATCAATCTCTCTTCCTAAACATATATGGTCTTGATCTTCGCCACAAAGAAGCAGATTTATCTTTCTTGTTCGTGCTAAAAAATCAAGCAAAGAATCTGCTGGAACAATTGATAAACACTTATCGTAGCATTCAATAGACTGAGTCTCATAATCTGGATGAACAAACTTTTCTATCAAAAAACTTTTAAGTAAATATGCTTCAGCAATAGAAATATTACTGAGTACATTTTCGACTAAGGATAATGCTTGTTCTTCTAAGTCATAACATCGGTTAGCAATATCTCCAATATCTTCTTCAGCTTCATCAGAGTGTAATAATCTCCGAGAATGATTAATCAAATCTAAAGCATGACTGAATTTTGAATAAGCAGAAGGATTAACCAAATCCATGAATTTCATATTATCAGCGGTTCTTTTAATTTGCTGCATATAAAAATTCAGATCTTGAAACAGTTTGTTTGAACCAATAGTTTCAGCTTTTATATAAGCATAACAAGCAAATAAATCATTGTCTTGATCGATACTTTCTGGAATTTGTTGATTTGAATGATGAATTAAAAAAGAGAGTGTTCCAAAAGGCATATCATCAGCGGTAAAAATTTCAAGTAAATGAGCTGCTTGTTTCAGATATTTAGAATCTCTTTCATTTTCCCAAACACTTTCAATGATAGCGTCCATATTTTCACTTTCTTGATAAAGCAAGAGTCGAATGACTTAAATCTCGCTCATATTGGGCTTGTTTTAATGCATCTTGAATTCCACGATAACTGCCATGTAATGCAGAGTAATGAAATTCGCAAAGAGTTTGAGAACTTATAGATCCATTGCTCATTAGGCATTTTTCACGGCAATGACCAGCACTATCTGTTAAATCCCTCCTTCCAGCAATTCCTAAATAATGAATCAGTTCATGAGCTGTTGTAGAAGCTATAGAACAGAGAATACTGCTTTTTGTTATTACAATTCCTTCGTTTAAAGTTACTCCAGCACAAGATGGACTAAATTGGCTATCAAGAGCTAGCAGAATTCCAGGTCTTGTTTCATAATGTTTTTTAATAATGTCGTCAAGATCGTATCCTAATAATCTTCTTGCTTTAGCCTCATCCAAAATTTTGCCAGCTTCTTGAAGTTTATAATATACGCTAATTACATCCTCAGCATTATCAATCAGATCATAACTTAAATTAATTCCGAATTGCTGAAGGTATTCAACTCCTTGAACTATTCTTTCTATGTAATGTTTATCAAGCCCGGGTTCGTGAAGAATAGCGATTCTGGAATTCTTGAAAAACCAAGCAGCAGCTTCTGAACTTTTTGAAACTTGATCAAGAACTTCTTCATATACTTCATCAGAAACATCAGGATTTATGAAATCCAATTTTTTTTCTTTTCGTTCTCTCCAAGATAAAACAGCATCCTGATTTGTTTCAAATTCTTTAATTCTTTGAAAAGTTCTTTTTCTTGCATTTTCATATTGGGTTTGGAATACGCTTGGATTTATGTTCATGATCTAATATTGTTCAACAACTATATAAATTTTATCTTTTTTCATTACTTTATAATGATTAATATATTTCTTAGGTTGGCTACAAGTGTGGTTAAAATATGACTCGAGACACTACAGGTTGTATGTCTGATCATTTCGAATATTTTTCAATATTTTTTTATGCGCTTTTTGTTTTTCTTAATATGTTGTAAATATTTTTGAAGATGTTTATCCAAATTATTGGCTTTTTTAGTACTTTAGTATACTTTTTTCCTCTTTTAATTTATTTTCAATATTGAAAATAAACTATAAAAATACCCCAAACTCATATGCTTTATAAACAACCAGTATACAAAAACGTAACATTTATATATCAGTTTTATCATAATAGAAATACAACCAAAAACCAACCACACAATGGGTTGTGACATTGGAATCCTTGACAAGGAAAACCTTGCCACGGATCATACAACATATGTGAAAGTAGTTTCGAAGTGTCTCTGAAAAAACAACGACTGTGAATAAGTGCCCTGACAAATGCAGGATGCAAGATTCATACAAAACTAAAAAATCACGAATTACGCAGCTAACATGTTGAGCTCCATAGCAATATGAAGAATCGCAATAACCTGTGGCAAAAGTCTGTGATAAAAAAACAAAGGTGAACAAAAATCTTCAAGACAAAATGAAACGAAAATGAAATTGAATATTTCGAAAAATAAACCAAACGTATGGTCCTGACAAATTCCTTAAGGATGAAAATATCACAATTCAAAGTGTTTTTTAATATTGTGGCAAGCTGAGCTTGTCACAGTTCATATTCAAATAAAGGCTCCCTATCGATTTCTACAAGCCCACCCTAAACCAGGGAGCCTTTTCTAATCCTTATGTCAAAGACAGTCTGAACAACTGTCATCTCAGACCAAAAACCAAAACATCACGACACAAAAAAGCTTCTAAGAATGGCGTATCTGGTTCTTAGAAGTATTTTATTTCACTCTATTGAAAAATGGAGTGAGATCACCTGCTGCGTTGTAAAAACGCAGTTTTCCCTTTATTTTGAAAGGGAAACATAGTCATTTCACATCTATCGAATTTGGGATGTGAGAAGGCAGTTAAAAGCTTTACTAGTGAGCGCAAGCAAGCTAGCATTCTGTTTACGAACAGAAGCTTTTGACATCATAAACAGAGGTGTGGAGAGCAGGCCAGAGCAGCAGATTAAATTTATCCGCGTGATAATGCCAACCTTTCGGATGAAACCCCTACTACACTGCAGCTGTTCTTGTCTACTTCAAAACACCTCTATTTTCATAATGAAAAAAACAAAAAATCAACTAATCACCCAATGGAACCAAAGCGAACGCGAAAAACAGCGAGATTTAAAGTTTCAAATAGATAGTCTTATAGAGAGAGCAAGAGATGCTTTGGATAAACAAACTAAAATAATTGATGATTCTGAAAATCAAAAAGTCGATTCAAAAGTGGATTTGAAAGTTGACTTGAAAACCAAACAGGAGATCAAAAATGAAAAAATAGAAATCATCTCAACCCCTGAAATTAAAGACATGAAAGCTTCAGATGTTCCAGAAAACAAGAATACAAGAAATTCTGATGCTTATGAATCAAAAAAGCTTAACAGAATTGAAGAAGTTATTGGGACTGCTGCTGCAAAGTTAGCAAAAGACATAGGTGCTAGTTGTTTGATATCAGTAGAACGAGCTTCTAAAGAATCACAAGAAAGTACAGAATTTATATTAGTTAAAGTAAGCATATATCGAAGATTAAATGATAAAAGTTTTGACAAAGCAGAATACCTCACAAAAATGAGGAAAATGATTTCTGGCTCAATAGTTCCAATAAAAGAATTATTAGTAGAAGCAATAAACAAGAAGTACATCAGCAAAGGAGATAGAGTTGTATGCATAGAAGATGAAAGCTTAGGAATGGGATATAAAGCACTGCTCTTTGTATTTGATGTTGATAAAATATTCTTTAACATAAGCACCATGAACTTGGGAAATAATATTGCTCCTGAGGTATTAGAAGCAGTAATAAATCTAGGACTGGAAATAGGAAAAGAAGGACGAGAAGGACGAAAAGTAGGAACTGCGTTCATAATCGGAAATCAAGAGAATATGACCAAGTATACAAGACAATTGATCATAAATCCTTTTGCAGGATATCCTGAAGAGCAAAGAAGTATCTTAGATCCAGCAATGCAGGCAACAATCAAAGAGTTCGCACAGCTTGATGGAGCTTTCATAATCAATGAGAAAGGAACTTTAGTGAGTGCAGGAACTTACTTAAATGTTGAAACTTCTAATATAGATCTTCCAGGATTTGGAACTAGACATAGATGCAGTGCAGCAATAACCAAACACTGCACAGAAGCAGTTTCAGTAGTTGTATCAGAAAGTGGAGGAATAGTCTCAGTATTTGACGATGGGAAGCTAGTTTTGAAATTACCTTGACATTTTGTTTTGATTTTAAGAAAGCTTAATAAAATCCACTAGAATGTTTTTTTTATAGTTAACGCATTAAATCTTCTTTTTTGGCGATTCCTCGTCTTTAGTGCAATGCTTCAGCTCGAGGTGAGCCAAGTGCGCCTTTAGGTGCACAAAAAAGCGAAGCTTTTTCAAAGATATTCTTTTAAATTTTTT